>JANXQE010000720.1 GCA_025356925.1 Limisphaerales bacterium
CGCCCATGTCAGGCGCACACGAGGCAATGCACCGAATGAACGGCACGAACACACGTTTACGATTCTTGTGTCTCTCGATGCCGCTCATCGGTGATTTTGGTCGTTCAGCCCAAGCCTCGCCCTCGACAATTCCAGGTCGACGGTAGAGTTTACTCGTGAGTCAGACATTGCAATACCTGACTAACGAGCACGGCGAACGAACCGCCGTCGTGCTCCCAATCACCGATTGCGAAAAGCTTTTGGAAGACTTGGACGATCTCGCGACCGTCGCCGAGCGCCGGGAGGAGCCGGTCATTGCGCACGAGCAATTCTTGACCGAACTGAAGCGCGATGGAGTGCTTTAAGATTCAGTGGCGGGCTTCCACCAAGAAGGACTTGCGGAAATTGCCGCCTCAGGAGGTCGCCAGGATTGTCGCTGCCGTGGAAGATCTCGCCCAGGAGCCGTTTCTGCGCGGCTCCGAGAAGCGGTCTGGTTCCGAGCACACCTAGCGCATCCGCGTCGGCGACTACCGAGTAGTGTACGAGGTGTTCACCGAGTCGCGCATCGTCGAAATTCAGCGCGCGCGGCATCGAAAGGAGGTGTATCGGCGATGAACAACTGGCCGAACAATCACTGGAGCGAATGCAGGCGGGCCACGTCAGTTGGCAATGCGGACCCCCTGGGCCGCACGCGTCGCTCAGTTCACCGTTGGGCAGACGCGGCAAGCAAGATCCTTTGCCGAGTGGGTTTAGTTGTGATATTTGCGACGAGCAAACAGAAGAGGGTTTCCGCAAACCAGCGCAGCAACCTAAGGCGCCAAGCGCTAATGCTCCACGTCCAGATCGACTAAATCCGGGGTGGACAGGTCGGGCGACTCTGCTAAACCTTTTCGGAACGGCGACCCAACCACAGGCGATCTATGAGAGAACTCTTAATCGGCATCGATAGCGGCACCCAGTCCACTAAAGTCCTGGTCATTGACTCACGCGATGGCAAGGTCCTTGCCTCGGCTAGTCAGGAATACGGCCTCCTCCCCGGCTTGCCGCCGGGCGCTAAAGAGCAGCACCCTCACTCCTGGCGGGACGCTACGGCCAGCTCGATTCGACGGGCTTTACGCCAGGCCAAAGCCGTGGGGGGCGAGGTCAAAGCCATCGGCGTCAGCGGCCAGCAACACGGATTCGTGCCGCTGGACAAACACGACGCCGTGATTCGACCCGCCAAGCTCTGGTGTGATACTTCCACTACGGCCGAATGCGAGGAGATCACCGAGGAGTTGGGCGGGTTGAAGAAAGCCATCCGCCTGCTCGGTAATGCTGTTTTGCCAGGGTTTACCGCCCCGAAGATCCTTTGGTTGAAAAACCATGAGCCCAGGAATTTCGAGCGCCTGGCGACGGTGTTGCTCCCGCACGATTACCTGAACTTCTGGCTGACCGGCGAGAAAGTCATGGAATACGGCGACGCGAGCGGAACCGCATTGTTGGATGTTCGCAAGCGCAAATGGTCTTCCGCGGTCCTTGACGCCATCGATCCTGGACTCGCCTCCAAGTTGCCACCGCTGATCTCAAGCGACAAGCCTGCCGGCTCACTCCAAGCCTCGACGGCCAAGCTTCTTGACTTAAACCCGGGAGTGCTGGTCAGCGCCGGGGGCGGCGACAACATGATGGGCGCCATTGGAACCGGCAATACCCGCGAGGGCGTCATCACCGCCAGCTTCGGCACGAGCGGCACCATTTACGCCTGCGCGGAAAAACCGGTGGTCGATCCTGAGGGTCAGATCGCCGCCTTTTGTGATTCCACCAACCGCTGGTTGCCCTTGCTTTGTACCATGAATGTGACCGTGGCCACCGAAATGGTGCGCGAAGATTTTGGCTGGTCACACGAAAAATACGCCGCCGAATCCAGCCGGATCGCGGCGGGATCCAGCGGCCTGCTATTACTGCCTTACTTCGAAGGCGAGCGCACGCCTAACGTGCCGGACGGGACTGGGGTCTGGTTTGGGGTGAACAAAAAGACCTTTGAGGCGGCCCATTTTGCGCGCGCCGCGATGGAAGGCGTAACGCTGGGCATGAACTACGGTCTGCGCCGGCTGGCGCAGCTCGGGGTCAAGCCTACTCAGATCCGGGCCACGGGCGGCGGCGCTAAATCAAAAGTGTGGCACCAGATCATGGCCGACGTTTTCGACGCCGAGGTCGTCACGCTGAAAGTCAGTGAGGGCGCGGCCTATGGCGCCGCCCTGCAAGCACTCTGGTGCTGGCGCTTGCACCAGGGCGAAAGGGTCTCGATCAGCGACATCACCGATCGATTCGTCGAAGTCAACAAGGGCGAGACAGCGGAACCCGACTCACGGAGCGCCGCCGTTTATCGCGATCTGCAAGGATTGCAGGACGACATGTCCCTGGCCCTGCGTGAGGTGTTCGCAAAGCATCGCCAGTTCGTCTGCGCCAGGCGTTGAGCGGCCACAGCAGCGAGCTTCGTTCCTGTGGCTTGCCGAGCGCTCGGAACTCGCGCGCCACGGTCGGCTGGTTCGACCTTCGGTCCTCTCTTCCGGCCTTCGGGTTTAGTCGGGTTCACTCGGCTCCTCGACAACTCGCCCGCTTTTGGTAGGTTCTCCCGGTGAGTTTTGCGACTGAATTCGATTCGTTGACCGGGAAAACGCTCGCGCAGCGTTCTCTCATGTTTTCCTTGGCTAGCGTGCGCACGGCTCTGGGCAAGCCGCGGCTGTCGCTGAACGACTTTGCCACGCTTATCTCTCCCGCGGGAGGCGAACTGCTGGAGTTGCTTGGGCAGCGGGCGCGGCAAATGACGCAACAACGGTTCGGCAAGGTCATCCGGCTCTTCGCCCCGCTCTATCTTTCGAACGAGTGCATCAACAACTGCCAATACTGCGGTTTTTCCCGGGATAACCCAATCCTTCGAGTCACTCTCGCGGTGGAAGAAGTGCGGGAGGAAGCGCGGGCACTGCTGGCGGAGGGCTTCCGTAATATCCTATTGGTCTCGGGCGAGCACCCGAAATTCGTTTCGAACGGCTACATGGCGGACTGCGTCGGCGCTATTCATGAGGTGGCTCCCAGCATTTCGCTCGAGATCGGCCCGATGGAAACCCGGGATTACCTCCCGCTGGTTCAGGCCGGTGCTGAAGGATTAGTCGTCTATCAGGAAACCTACGACCCGGCCGTGTATCACCAGATGCATACCTCCGGCCCGAAGCGGGATTTCGCGTGGCGGCTTGCCACCCCCGAGCGCGGCTACGCCGCCGGGTTCCGCCGGTTGGGGATCGGCGCACTGTATGGCCTGGCGGACTGGCGTTACGAGGCCATTTGCCTGGCCGCCCACGCCGAATACCTGCTGCGAAACTGCTGGAAAGCGTGTCTGACCATTTCCCTGCCTCGGCTGCGGCCGTGCGCGGGAGAGTTCCAACCCTTGACCCATATGAACGATCGGGAAATGGCACAATTGCTCTGCGCTTTCCGGTTGATGTTCCCCGACGTTGGCCTGGTCCTTTCGACCCGTGAATCGCCTCGGTTGCGGGATGGCCTGGTCCCGCTGGGCGTCACTTTGATGAGCGCGGGCAGCCACACCGAGCCGGGCGGCTATACCGGTGCGGGCCGAAACAATTTGCATCATACGAAGGCTGGACGCATTGTGGAACTAGGCGCCAGTGAATGGGCTTCAGCCTCCGGCGAACCCGCCCAGGCCACCGGCCAATTTGACATCGCCGATGTGCGCTCGCCTCGAGAAGTGGCGGACACTCTCCGGCGCCTGGGCTACGAGCCGGTGTGGAAGGACTGGGATGCCGCGCTGACTTCTTAGGGCTTCCGAAAACAAACTCTTCAGGCGCCCGTAGCACGCGATTGCCAATGAACCTAAGTCAGGAATGTATCACCGCCAACGGAAAAGAGTTGAAGGCGAACTTACCGTGTTCGATCGAGAAGTTCCTGCTGTCGCAACAGTTGCTGCCACGCAGTGTTGTGGTCGAGCTCAACGGTGAAGCCGTGAGCCCGTCTGAGTTTTCCCACCGAGAGGTTCGTTCGGGCGACCGACTCGAAATCGTAAAAATCGTGGCAGGTGGATGAGTTACCCGAGCTGCATGAAGCGCGCAAGTTTCAACGAGATGGTCCGCGCCCTGCCGACCGATAAAGTCAAACGCGCGCTGGCCATCCTTCAGGAAATCTACCAGCGCCATCCCATGACCCAGGAAGTGTGGGTTAGCTTCAACCAGTTCGCCCGCCCCAACCTGAACATCCAGGTCGTGCATTGGTGGAACGGGACGGATTACCAGAAATACCTGGCCGGGATGCAAGAAATGAACCTTGCGGGGAAGGATCGTTTCGATGCTGCAGGAATCGCCTTCGCCTAGCACCCGAAACGACCAGGGCCGCGAGTCCGTAGCACCTAGTTCTTGGAAGTCGCGGTCGCCGGCAGGGTGCTCGTGACCGAAGCAGTACCCGGCTTCGGCAACGCGTCGTTCAGGTGATATTTCGCGACGATTGGCGCAAAGTCAGCATGCGTCCGCCCGTAATCAGCCAACTTCCTGACCAAATCCTGAGTCATAGCGTAATTGTTGGTGTGTTCCATCATCAACTGCGCCGCTTGCGGGGCGACGCTCTCGAGTTCTGAGGTGGCAAAACGCCACTGGCGCATCAGGAAAATCGTCAGGGTGCCGCTGATTACGATCAATACAAGCAAAAGGGAGGAGACCAATTGCTGCAATTGTTCGTACTGCGCCCGCAGATCCTTCAGGTCGGGTTGGGGAGGCGCCGGATTTGGAAGATTATCCATAGTGCACTATTTTCCTGCGGGCTTGTTGGTCGGAGCCGCGGTGGCCGTTTTGGACGGCTTGAAGCCAGCGGCCTCCAGGATGGGGTCAATGGCCTGATTCCGCTTGCTGTATTCCACGGTGTCGTTGATCAACGAGACAAATAGGGCCCGGTAAGCCTGCACGTTGGTCATATTGCGCTGCAAATCCCGCAAGCGCATGGCGTTGCGAATATAGAGCCCGCAAAACATTACCGAAATCAGCGAGCTGGCTACCAACAGGACCAACAGAAATTTTGTTGCCGGACTCTTGTTCATAAGTGTTGTCCCTCCGAATAATAATATATCGCTGAGCGATACTGTTCACCGTAATCAGGCCCCTGCCTATTTATCTGGGTTGGGTCATGACACTCCCAAAACACCGTGAGAAGGTCATGATAGCTGATCTGAACTGATTCAAAGGTGACTTCTACCGCTTCAGCATGACCGGTATTGTAATGACACACATCATGATATGTCGGGCTTTCCGTATGTCCTCCACAGTAACCTACACGGGTCGCAACTACCCCGGGAACAGCCAAAAAGACATCTTCTACTCC
>JANXQE010000784.1 GCA_025356925.1 Limisphaerales bacterium
TGATGAAAGTGGCTTGAGTAATTTCTTCATCCTGGCGCGCAAGTCTGGCTCGCTCAATTCAAAGACGGTTCTCCCTGCCTGGCTGTGCCGAACGGCGCAATTTGCCGCCGCTGACGTTTTAAAAACTCAACGCCGCCGCCAACGGCGTGAACAGGAGATTTATATGGAATCCGCTGTGAACGAATGCGAGCTCGAATCCGCACCCTGGACCGACATCGCACCGCTGCTGGACACCGCGATGGGGCAACTCGGCGAGAAGGACCATTGCGCCATTGTGCTTCGATTTTTCGAAGGGAAGGATATGCGGCAGGTTGGAGCGGCCTTGGGGGTAAGCGAGAACGCGGCCAAGACGCGCGTAAGCCGCGCGATGGAGAAATTGCGCAGCTTCTTCCAGCACCGGGGAATCGTCTTGTCGGCCGCCACAATTGGAGGAGCCATGTCCGTTCATTCCGTTCAGGCGGCGCCGATCGGGTTGGCTGCTTCCGTGACCGCTGCGGCCGTCAAAGGAACCGTCGTGACAGTTTCAACATTAAGCATCATCAAAACTACACTGAAAATTATGACATGGACAAAAATGAAAACTGCTGTTGCCGGCAGCCTGGTTGCTCTCGTGGTGGCCGGCACTGCCACCCTCGTGATCCAAACGGTCAACGCACAAACCGATGCCACGAAGGCAGCCGCTAAATCCGCTCAATTCGTCCAGGCCGGCTTTGCTACGCCTGAAGCGGGATTTAAGTCGTTGCTTTGGGCGATGAGCAGAGGAGATCAGGCGAGACTCCTGGCCGCCTGTACTCCAGAGCAAGCGGATCGGCTTAGGAAAAAAATGGAAGGAAAGCCCGACGACGAAGTCCGGCAGCTCCTCATTGAGCAGGCCAACCACATGGCTGCGTATCAGCTCAATCAAACCGAGGAGATTTCCGATACTGAGGTTCACCTGCATTTGCTGGTCCAACCGTACCCAGGGCATCCGCGCGTCGGCAATGATGTCCAAGACATGCAGAAAATTGGAAACGACTGGAAATACGCCGGAAAATATGGAGTCGATATAAAGGAAAAGTGACTACGCCTGCACGGCATCAGGTGGGGCTATCTCAACATAATCCCCCGAGAGGAAAATCGGAATCAACGCTCGTGACACCGACAAAACCAAAAAATATGAACGCGAAACGTGGGTTCACCCTCGTCGAACTGCTGGTGGTGATTGCCATTATCGCGATTCTTGCCGCGCTGTTACTGCCGACCATGGGCCGCGCCAAGGAAACCGCCAGGCGAACTGCCTGCTTCAGCAACCTGCGGCAAGTCAACCTGGCCATTCGCCTCTACGCGGATGATTGTTCGGATGCTCTGCCGGTGTTGCCGGACCCTAACCCGTACCCGAACGGGGTTGGCGCTTATTACAAGCAGCTCGTAAAAGGTTATCTGGGCCTGAGCGGCCCGGCCTCCCCGGCCGAGAAAGTCTTCATCTGCCCCTCTGATCCTACCTTTCAAAAGCAAATCGCCCATGCGTTCACGAGTTACACTTTCAACGGATACGAGGCAAGTTCAGCAGCGATCGCTCGGATCACGGGGAAGAAGTTGAGCGCCATTAAAACTCCAAGCAGGGCGGTGTTGGCCGGAGAGGTGCCCGCGTTTTTCGGCGGCTCGTGGCACCCCCTGGTCAAAGCAGTCTATCCTGGAGCAAAGACTGTGTTGAGTTTTGTGGATGCTCACGTGGGCTTTATAAGAATCTACTGGAACGGCGTCGCCGGGTCGGCTCCGGGAAATTACGAGCCACCTGAAAATTACGAGTACAATTGGGACGGGGAGTAGTTGGGTTACGTCGGAAATACGAGCGTTTTGCCGAAGGGCGGCAGGCGAGGCGAAAGCGGGTTCACCACGAGAGCTAAAGCGGCCGAAGCGAGCAGGCAAGCCACAATGGCTATTGGATAGTGGTACCAGTGCGGGACTGTCGCTGCTGCGCGCGATCGGAAGCTGAACGCCGGCAGAAAGACCATCAGGCCGTAGACGAATATCCAGAAAGACGCCATCAGCACCGCCGGGCCGCCAATGAGCAGTTCAGCCAGTACCCCATTAATTCCGAACAGGATAAAGACAGCGGCAGGACTGAATCTGTAACGGGAGAGCAACCGGGCCCACACGACGAACATCGGCACGATCACCACGACGCTGTGCCAGACCACGACCTCGAGATAGTTTCGCGAAGCCGTGATAAAGGCATCTTTGCTCCCGAATAACGGACCCAGGTTGGTCAAGCTCGTCGTCACCGCCTCCTCAAGCATCGCTAAAGTCGTTGCCATGAGCACAAATTTGGCTTCCTCGCGCATGCGAGACCTCTGAACAAGGTCGCGAACGGCATGGCGACCCAAGTACATCACAGCGCCGCCCACGACATTCCAGACCAACACCAGGGTGCCAGCCATCAGCATGATCCCGCCAGCAAAAGTGCCGTGGCGCTTCCATCCCTCCAGGGCAATCCCCAGGCCTTCAATCAGCATGAGCGGCAGGAGCACCAGGACGATGATCGCAGCAGGTGATGACTTCAGGGTGGAAAGGCGGTGGTTCAGGGCTTTTAACATGAACACAGAAAACGCACCAATTGCCCGGAAAGATTAAGGTAACAGTCGGAACGTTCAAGGCTCAGGACCTGCGCCGTGGTCTGACGAAGACCTCCGGACCCCTCTCGATCGTTGCAGAGGGATCGCCGTTAGGCTATAGGAACATGAGGCGAGTTCTGGTTTTTGACTCCTGGGTTTGAATGGCGGCGACGACTGTCAACTTGCGCTACCGCGCATCGGAGATTGGCATGAGAGCCAATGCGGGCTTTTCGTTGATTGAGCTGTTGGTCACCGTGGCCATTATTCTCATTCTGACGACGCTGTATTTCGGACCGAACAACGCTAACCGGCAACAGGCTATTAAGCGGGCCTGCCAGAAGAACCTTGAGAAAATCTTCGTGGCGATGGAGATTTACGCCAATGAGCACAGCGGCGAGTTTCCACAGGTTGCTGGCGCTAAGACTTCTGAGGAAGCGCTGGACGTGCTGGTGCCAAAGTATACGTCTGACCCTTCGCCGTTCATCTGCCCAGGAAGCAGCGACTCGGCGCTGCCTGCCGGTGAGTCAATCAGGACCCGGAAAATCAGCTACGCGTATTATATGGCCCGCTATTTGACGAACAGCCAGCAAGTGCTCATGAGCGATCGACAGGTGGACACCCAGGCCAAAGCGGCCGGCCAGGCGGTCTTTTCCATCACAGGCAAAGCACCGGGGAACAATCATCGCAAATTTGGCGGTAATTTCCTGTTCTGCGACGGCCATTGCGAAATGAGCCCTTCAGTGGCCACCGTTGCTCTCGGTTTGACCAACGGCGAAGTGCTGCTGAATCCCTAAGGGCGCGCGATGAAAGTTGAGTGCTCCTGCGGCGCCAAGTACGAGTTTGCTATACGCCCGGAGATGAACGATCACCCGGTCGAGTTCATCTGTTCAACGTGCGGTCTGGACGCGTCGCAATTCGTGGACGGCCTGGTCCGGCAGGAGCTTCGCCAGATCAATCCTCCAGTTGGCGTGCCCGTCCCGGCGGTTTTGGCGGGCGGGGCCACGGCCCTAAGTGGCGTGCTGCTGAGCGCCGAACCCGAGTCGTCGAACCGGAGCGTCGTGCGGTTGCACAAACCACAATCTGGTTCTGATCCCTCTGCTGTGCGGCCGAGCGAGAACCCACCGCGCTGCTTGAAGCATCCCGGCGAGGTAGCGATCGACAAGTGCTATGTCTGTTCGAAGCCAATCTGCCCGAAGTGCATGGAGCTGTTTGGCTTCGTCTGTTCCCCACTCTGTAAAGCCAAGGCAGAATCGCACGGGGTACGAATCCCCGCGTATGAAGGCCAGAAAGCCCTGATCGATGCGCGCCGCTGGCGCCAAGTGGTTTGGGTGAGCACAACGGCGGGCGCACTGATTGCCATCCTGGCAGCTTTCTGGGGTTGGTATGCCTGGTTCGGGTGTGCGCCTAAATCCGTATTCTCAGTGCGTTTCGCTGATCCGGCTTATTCCGGCCAATCTGCGTTTGCCGGCAAGAATAACGATCAGATTGTATTTCTTCACGGCGCAACCCTCGCACGTTACGATCTGAAATCCGGGAAGGAAATGTGGTCCCGCCAAACCATCGATCGCGACCAAATCCAGCGCGCCGTGGACCGAGAGATTAAGGCGTCCAGAGCAGCAATTGATAAGGCCATAAGCGACGGCTCGGAACAAGTTCCCCGAATGCCATCGCCGGAGAAAATGGCGCAAGCGATGGAGCGCGAAGTCATGGGGGCGTTGACGCTCCATGTGCGGGATCAAAACGTTTGGGTGGCATCGCCCGAGAAATTGGTGCGCTACGATTGGGAAACCGGCAAAATTTTCAAGGAAATACCGGTCCGCGCTGGGCTCGGCGGCCCCATTTACCGCGGCAACGAATTGTTGCTGGTGGACGCAGCAACCGGGAAACCAGTGGTGACCCACATCGATCTCGTGAGCGGTGACATGCGCGCAGAGGAGTTAGCGGAGACGGACGCCAGGCTGCTCGAACAGAGCGGTGGCGAACCTGGAAATGCAGGCACTTTCTCCTCGAAATCGGCCGGCCAATCGATGGCGGGATTGCCGACGGGTAGCTCCGGCAACGAGGCAGCCAAGCCGTTGGATCCATCGAAGGTCGCCGCGCAGGCGCAACGATTGTCCTTGCCGGAAAGGATCGCTCTACCGGCCACGCTGGCGGGTGCCATGAACCAGCAACGCGCATTAAACGAGCTCAACGACCAACCCCGCTCAAGCGCGGCTCCAGGGGCAACTGCACCGGGTTCGAGTTTCGCGCTGATCCCGGCCAAAGACGGTTTTGTCGAGGTCTCGGTTAAGTTGCTCGAGTCTCGGATGGTCACGCGCAGCGCAATGAAAGGAACTTCCGGAAAATCCGCCCTCGAAGGCAACCTGACCGCCGGCAACAGCATGGAGGCGGCCAATGATATGCTCAACGAGATGCAGCGGTCCAACGGTGGCGGCGTGGTCCAGGAGGATCACAGCCGTTACCAGGTTACCCTGCGCCGGCAAGGCTCGGAGTCGGCCTGGACGGGCGAAGTGATCGGCCCGCCAAAGCTCTATCCGCTGGACACGGTGAACGTGCTGGCCGCCGACAAAGCGATTATCGTGTTCAACAAATCGAACAAAAAACTTTGGCAAAGCTCCCTCAACTATAACCTCATGAGCGATCTCAGCGCGCTCGACGAGGAGAGCGCCACTTACGGACGGGGACCCTGTGTCGAGCGGACAGGATCGCTGTATGTCTTTGATGCGGGTGTGCTCAGCGCGTTCGACCTCGCCACTGGCAACGCGCGGTGGCGATTGCCGACGGTTGGCGTCGCCGGCCTGTTTTTCGACGATCGCGACATGATGTATGTCAACACCACCACGGCCAGTCACGACAGCCTTAAGTACTCGCGGCAGATCGATCTGTCGCGGAAGGTTGTTTCGGTGGTGCTCAAGGTCGATTCGCGCAATGGCAAGATTCTCTGGAGCGAAGACTCGAAAGGATTGGTGAATTACGTTTCAGGCAAATTTGTCCTCACCGCCCAATGGTATACGCCCGAGGAACGAGCGGAGGACAATCAGCCAGATACGGGGTTTGAGAAAGGACCGTGGCTGCGGATCCGGCGGCTCAACCCGAAGAATGGGCGAGAAGTGTGGGACCATTACCAGGAACGCGCGCCACTGGATCTTGCCTTCGACAAGAATTCGATCCGCCTGGTCTTCAGGAAAGAGGTTCAGGTGCTTAAGTTCCCGAGTTTTTGAGCAAAGGGCGGATGAACCCGGGAAGCGTCTTGGAGTGGAGATATTCCGCCCGCTCCTTAAACCGATCGCTTCCGAACTCGGTCGCGCCGCGATAAAACCGAAAACGCTCTCCGCAATCCGTGCAAGGAGCGGGGTGAGCCGCCGCACACCGAGAGCGAAGCCCCTTTCGCAGCACCCGTCTCCAGCCAGTCTCAACCGACAGATCGCGGCTTCTCCAGCTCGTGCGATTCACTGGTTACCGGCGGTTTAAGATCGGCGAAGATAATGATACCCGCCCCGGTCTGAAGCAAACTTTGGACCTGCGCGTCCACCTGCTGGCCGACATGGGCTTGCGCGTGGTTGACCACTACCATCGTCCCATCCGGGAGGTATCCTACGCCCTGGCCCTTGTCCTTGCCTTCGCGAACGATGCGCAAGGAAACCACTTCCCCGGGCAACAAGACGGTTCGCATGCAGGTGGCCAGTTCGTGGAGGTTGACGTGATTGACGGATTGGAGCTCGGCAATTTTTCCCAGGTTATGGTCATTGGTGTAGAGCTTGGCGCGCAGGTTGCGAGCCAGTCGCACCAGCTTGGCATCGACGTCCTTCTCGTCCGGGAAATCGCCGTCATGGATTTTGACCTCGTTGCGGGTGTTGCGCTGGATGCGATTGAGCACCTCTAAGCCCCGGCGTCCGCGGGCGCGCTTGATGGCATCGGCCGAATCGGCGATTTGTTGGAGTTCCTTGAGGACAAAGCGCGGCACGACGATCAACCCCTCGACAAAGTTGGCCTCGATGAGGTCGGCAATCCGGCCATCGATGATCGTGCTGGTGTCCAGGAGCAAGAGGTTGTCGGGCTTGTTTTGCGGCGCGAACCGGACGTAGGGGATGATGAGGGAGAAATCCTCCTTGTTGCTCCGCATGGCCAAAATGATGCCGATGTAGCCGAAGCTCAAAAACAGGCTCAATCGGATAAGCCAGCGCGTGGTTTCTTCCTGGACATGCTGGAACAGGCCGGAATGGTCGATCAGTTGGGCTACCACAGTGCCAAGGATCAGCCCGAAAGTCGTCGCCGAAAACGCCCGCAGCGAGAAGCCCTTGAGCAATTCATCGATGCCAATCATCAACCAGCCGAAACCGAAACCACCCGCCATTCCGAGGAACTCGCTGTAAGGGACGACGACGAATTCAGGGCGCACCTGGCTGACAGCGAAGCCGCCCACCGTGCACATCGCCAGAAACAAAACACGAATAATCCAAAGCGCCATAATTATTGAGTCAATCGCGCCCGCATCATTCGGACGCCGCTTTTGGCGTTTTCAACGAGGGCGCCGGCGCTTCTTTGGGCTGGGAAGCTTTATGTTGCCACAGTATCCCCCAGAGGCCCAATCGATTCAAATTGCTGGTCGTAATGCTCAAATTCTGGGCAATTTGCGACACATTGGTCGCAATTTCTTCATTGGAGAGCAAATCTCCAGCCAAGCCTTTGCCGCCCTGCACACTGTGGAGCAAACCCTTGAGTGTCTCGCTCGACGATTCGATGTTGTCGACGACCGCGTGGATCCCTTCGCGGTTGGTGGCCAGGACACCATTCAGACCATCGGCGAATTGGTTAAGCTGTTCCGAGAAGACCACCAGGTTGCTCGCCGAGTGGGCGATGGTGGGACTGTTGGTCACCAGCAGGCCGTTGACATTATCGGCGACCACCAGGGCTCGTTCGGAGAACCCGCGCAGGTTGGCCACCGCCATGGACAGGTTCGTTAACGTCTCGGGATTCAGCACCAGCCGGGTGACATCCGCCAGGGCGTCGTCGAGTCTCTTGACCGTCTCATCAATGCGCAGGATGAAACCGGTGGCCGACCGGGTGAAATCCTGCAGGTTGAACGGCGGGTCGGCCCTGGCCTGATCCTGATCATGGAAAATCCCCCCTCCATTGTTCGTCGGTTGAATGGCGACGTATTGGTCCCCGAGGAAACCCGATTGATCGATGATAAACTTCGCATCTTTGTAAATCACGAACTGCTTATACAGTCGCAAAGTGATCGTGACGCTCTTACCGTCGGGCTCCAGTTTAATATCGGCGACCGTGCCGACCTGGACCCCGGACATGAGCACGGCCGCCCTGGACTTGAGGCCGCCGACGTTGGTCGCCTTAAGACCAATCTCGTAGGTGGGTCGGAAGAAGGTCAAGCCCTTGCTGAACTCGAGCAGCAATCCGGCCAGCAGTGCCAGCCCGATAAACACGAATACTCCCACTTTCCATTCCAGACGGGATTTACTCATAGGGCAGCAAAATTCCTTTCTCGGCAGTTGGTTCGGACGTGCCTTCGACAAATTGTCTCACAATCGGATCACGAGAGCCGAAAATCTCATCGGGCGTTCCTTCGGCATAGATTCGCTTTTCATGCAACATCAGGATTCGCTGCCCAAGCCGGCGAGCGCTGCGCATGTCATGAGTCACCACGACCGAGGTCACGTCAAGCCGATCGCGCACGCGTAAAATCAGCTTGTCGATACTGTCCGAGGCGATCGGGTCGAGGCCGGTAGTCGGCTCATCGTAAAGGACGATTTGGGGCCGATAAACGATGGCCCGCGCGAGGCCGACTCGTTTGCGCATGCCGCCGGACAATTCGGACGGGTTCTTGGTCTCGATTCCGGGCAGGTCAACCAGTTCCAGCACATGCGCCACTTTGCGGGCGATTTCGTCCTGCGGCAACGACCGATCCCGGCGAAACGCAAAGGAGATATTCTCGGCGACCGTCATTGAATCAAACAGGGCGGCGCCCTGAAAGAGCATGCCGAACTTGCGCCGCACTCGCAGGAGCTGACGTTCATCCAGCGGCACAATGTCCTCTCCGTCGATCCGCACCTGGCCCGCATCCGGTTTCAGCAGAGCGATCAAATGCTTCAAGAGAACGCTTTTGCCGCCCCCGCTCCGGCCGATGATGACCACCGACTCTCCCTTGTTGATGCAGAAGCTGACCCCTTCCAGGATCTTGTGGGTGCCAAAGCTTTTTTCGAGGTTGCACACTTCAATCATAAAGTATGCAGGATCTTTCCCAGGGTCAGCGTCAGGAAAAAGTTGGTGATCAGGATGGTAATCGAGGAATAGACGACAGCTTCGGTCGTGGCGCGGCCGACACCCTCGGCGCCTTCGCCGCAGGTCATGCCCTTGTAACAGCCGATAATGGCGACGATCCCGCCGAAGATCAGGGCCTTAAGCAAGCCAACCGCAACGTCGGTTGTCCCGGTATAGCGCAGCATGTTGTACCACGAATAGATGGGATCGATGCCCAGCAGATAGACGCCTACCAAATACCCCGCGCAGATGCCGATGGCGATTGACTCGGCGGTCAGGAGCGGAAGCGCGAGGTGCAAGGCCAGGAGCCGGGGGACAACCAGGTAATCGACGGGGTGCGTGGCTAAGGTGCGCAGAGCGTCGATTTGCTCGGTCACGCGCATAGTACCCAACTCGGCGGCAATCGCGGCACCCACCCGCCCCGCCACCATCAGCCCGGTCAAGACCGGGCCGAGCTCGCTACACATCGAGACGCTGACCACCGCCAGAGTCGCGGTGTCCATTTTGACTTTGTGGAATTGGAAATAAGTTTGAGCGCCCAATACCATGCCCGTGAAAGCGCCCGTGATCAGTACTACCGACTGTGATTTTACTCCGACGAAATAGATCTGGTAGAGCAGGTCGCGCCAAGCCACCTTGAAAGTGAACAGCGACGTGAAGGTATCTTTGGCCAATAGCGTGAGCCTGCCCAAACCTTCCAACCAGTCGGAAATCCATTGTCCCCAAAAACCCATGAGCGCGAAGCTATCAGAACGTCCCGCAATTTGCTAGTGCCGTGCGGCAGCGTCAAACTGCGAAACTTTTCCACGGAACGCGCTGGCGCTGGAGTTCTCGAACTTGAGTGGCACGCTCTATGCGGTTAATGGGGAACAGCATGAACGTTGGAATGGGTCGGTTGGACCTGCGGGACTTGCTCAGGCAGGTGCTGATCCCCAGGAGCTCAGCGACGAACCAAAGTGATGCCGAAGACTAAGACCAAGTCGAAGTTCAGGGTAGAGCGGGACGAAGCATTCCTGCTCGCGGCGCCGGAAGTGTCCATTTTTCTGGCATGTGTGGCGTCGGTGAACGAGCTGCGTTGGCTCGCAAGTGCTTATGAATGTGGCGAGTTGACTCGGATCGCCTTTTCGCGGCAATCCACCAGCGTCGTGGCTGACCTCTGCAAACTAGTGTCCGCGACCGAGCGGTTCGACATCGTCTGCCCGGTCATGGAATTTGGCAGCTTTTCTCCGTTCTTCTGGAGATGGTTCAATTGGTGGAACGATTTTCTCAAGGACGTGACCCCGCGCCAGCTTAGCCGGTTGGAGAAACTCGCTCGCGAGGGAGCGGGGGCGGTAATCACCCATCGGCCCAAGGATGATTGGGTAAGGTATCGCCACACGCCCGCCTTTGCGCTCGTCATCAATTGAGTCCGCGCATGGCCGATTTCCGCCAGGCCCAAATATCAGGGACCCGATGAGGGACTCGCAGGCCGATTGACGTCGTGCGGTCGGCAGGTTCAAATCCGCGCTCTGCCGATGGGATCCTTGACGAATCCCCCCTGCGCGCCTCATGCATTCGCGATTCGTTTTTGCTCGACAATCCGGGGCTCCCGGTGCAGCCTCTGACTATCCAGTTGAGTCAGTCCAAACCCCGACTTCATTATGGAACAACTTCCTCCAGTCTTGGAATCCGGTGCAACCGCTACGCAACCAACGATGTCTCTGGGAGCGCGGCTGTTTAATGTTTTCGCTACACCCGGCGAAGTCTTCGACCAGATCAAAGGCGCGAAGGTGTCTGCGGCCAACTGGGTTTTACCAGCGGTTCTGTTGATCGCGTTGAGTTGGCTGGGAGCCTGGGTGGCTTTTTCGCAAGAGTCGATCAAACAACAAGTGCGGGAGATCACTGACCAGGCCATCGAGAAGCAGGTTCAAAAGAGCCACATGTCCGAGCAGCAGGCCGAGCAGGCGCGGGCGGTCGGCGCAAAGTTTGGCAGTATCGGAACAATGGCGAGCGCCATAGCAGTTCCCGTGTTTGCCGGCTTTGTGACGCCCTTCTGGTGGGGCTTGATTCTTTGGTTGGTCGGCACAAAGGCGTTTAAAGGAAACTTTTCTTACATGAAAGGCGTCGAGGTGGCTGGACTAAGCGGAATGGTCGGCGTCTTGCACGCGATCGTGCGAACCCTGCTTATCCTGGTAATGGGAAATCTCTTCGCTTCGCCGAGTCTGGCTCTCTTCCTGAAGCAGTTTGATCCGCAGAACCCGGTTCATGGGCTCCTGGCGGTTGTCAATATCATGACTTTCTGGGCGCTGGGCCTAGGTGCACTTGGGCTCGCGCGCCTCAGCGGAGTTGGCTTTGGGAAGGCAGCGGCTTGGGTGTTCGGTATCTGGATCCTGATAACTGGGTTCTTCACCGGATTCGCCTTTGCGATGCAGGCACTTTTGGCGCGGTGACGAGGAATCGGACAAACAGTCAATGGCTGGCCCGTGCTCAGCCGGGCGAAGGCTTTGGCTTGGACCCTCGCGGGGAGTTTAATTTGCACCACAGCCAGTGCTGGTGGCTGTAAACCGAATCCGAATACTTAGAGAAGCTGTCTTCTCGGACTTAAGCGGGACGAATCACCAGCCCGCGCCGCGCA
>JANXQE010000792.1 GCA_025356925.1 Limisphaerales bacterium
TCCATTACGCCGTTGATCCTGCAGGCACCGTTGCATTCCCCACCAACTATACCGCCTCCCTGCCCACCTTAAATGTAACCTTCCGGTGGTCCCAGCGGATGTTAACGGCGTTCCAGTGGATGGAACCGCTGCCGCCAACCAGACCAACCTGGGTGTCCTTAACCAGGTCATCACCAACTGGCCCCCGGGCGCCGCACTTTGGTTGATCTGGGAAATGCCAGACCCAACCGGCAAAGCGCAAGGCCTCGCCATCGATAATTTAACATTCTCCGCGGGTCCGCAAAATCAGTCGAATACCGCCCCAGTCCTATCAGCGATACCCGACCAGACGGTGTATGCCAATACCCTTTTGGCTGTTACGGTAACCGCTACCGACACGGACCAACCGCCTCAGTCGTTGACTTTTAGCCTCGGTGGCATTCCCCCAACGGGCGCCGCTATCAGCACCGGTGGCTCGTTTACCTGGACGCCCAGTCCGGCGCAGGCGCCCAGTACAAATGTCATCACGTTGGTGGTAACAGACAGCGGTGTGCCTCCACGCTCCGACACGAAGAGCCTCACTGTTGCCGTGTATCGGCCAAACACACCCCCAGCCTTGACGGCGATTCTCAGCCAAACAGGCTTTGCGAATACATTGCTGACATTTTCGGCCAGCGCCACCGACACGGACCAGCCACCGCAAGCGTTGACTTTCAGCCTCGGGTCAGGCGGCCCGGCCGGCGCCAGCATCTCGACTGAAGGTGTCTTCAACTGGACACCGAGCGCAGCCCAGGCCCCGAGCACAAACACCATCTCCGTATTGGTCACCGACAGCGGTCTGCCGCCACTGAGCGATTCCAGCAGCTTCACCGTCATCGTCGCGCCGTTGCTGTCCCTTCAAGCTTCCTTTACTGTCAGCGGACCGTTCACAGATGATCCAAACGCCACGATTGATGCGGCTCAGAAAACGATCACGACCTTAATAGGTGCCAGCGAGCGATTCTATCAACTCCGATCCAATACTGCTCTGAGAGTTGAGCAAATACAGATTATCGGGAACCGGGTTGTGCTCCATTACCAATGATTGTGGGGCATGCCCTGCGGCCTGCCAGGCCAACATAACCGCCGACTACGCGTCAGCGAGTCCATAGGCAGCGCCTGTCACTTGGTGGTTCCGTTCGTTTGGGGGCAAAGAGGACTTCAATCCGACGAGCCTGGAGTCACTCAATAAAATCGCCCGCCGCGCCAAGGCGCGGCGGGCGCAAGCCCACTACGGGTGATTATTGGATCCGCCCAGTGTTTTACTAACGACTCACGCGATAGAACTTCGCTCCAGCGGTTAATGATTCGGTGAAGCTCCCCGAGCTGTTGCCTGTGGTCGTCCAGGATGGACTGCTGAGCGAGGGAGAAGATTGGAGGGTGCCTCCGTTGCTCCACTTCACCGTGATGCTCCCGCTGGCAGCTTGGATGCTGTCGATATGAGGCGCCGCCGGAGTCCCTGAGATAGTCGTTGGGGCAACGTCGTAGAACGCAAGGTTATCAACACCCCACCACCAACTGCAGTTACCCAACTGGTAGAAACGGAGCCGCACATCCCGTTGCTTGCTCGCCATCGGCAAGCGAATACCGTCCACTCTCGCGTCTATAGCCTGTCCGTCGCTTCGAGGAGCCAAGTAGGGAGCTAACGCTTGCGTCACCGGCTCAGCCAGGCCGCTGCCAAAAGTCCCGCCTGCGGGTTTCTGGGTCACGGGATCGGTCCAATTGAGCACTGAGAATGGCGCATTCAATGTCGAGAGCGCGTCAATGCTTCCATCCGGAGCCAATTTGACGTAATCCGGCTTGTTATGAGCGATCGTTACATAGATAACGCCGGGCAACCAGGACTTGCCACCGTCGATGGAATACTCGATACCGTCGGCCTGGGCATTCCCCTCGGCGGACATGCGCATGATGCTGCTGTAAATCATGACGGGGTTGGTGACCGAGGACAAATTGAATGGGGCGGACGTGCAGAACTGGGCTTGCACGCCGCTGCGGCCGTCTGAGGTTGCCCAAAGGACGTTGCCTGAGAAGAAGTTGGTCGGATCAACCGGCTGACCGTTCACGGTTTGATTGACGTCAAAGCTTGACGTCCCGCCCTCAATGGTAGCCATCGTGGTGGTACTGATGATGATCCAATCCTTATAGGAATCCGAACTCTTATCGGTCAGCATCCATCCGGGAGTGTTAACCAAAGTGTAATTCCAGGCTGTCCACCCTGGCGGCACTGTGTTTGCCGAACTGGTGGCCTCCGGGTACGAGTCGAAGGTTTCCTGGACGACCGGGTTCGTGGGCAGGATAAGGCTCTGGATATTATTGAAGGAGAATTGTTGAGTCCGGGAGTACGCGCCCGTGGAATCTTTGTAGGTCACAGTGGCTGCGTGAACATCCGAGGGCAGCTGCAAGCCGGGAAAACCGGCTCCGTTATCGGAAACCATCAGAAAACTGCCCAAGCGCTGCTTGACTGGCGTGACGTTCTTGCCATCGATAGTCAAAGTGACCGAGTTGTCATCGACCGGATGAGTTCCATCCGCCAGAACCACGGTCAAGTTCGTACCGGTCACCCTCATCTGATGGAGGGCAGGAACCGGTGTCGTGCCCAAAACAATGGGTTGCGCCGTTGTTCCGGCGACGAGCGCCCGATATGCTCTGAGGCCGCCGTGCGCCACGTCGTTAACCAGCGCGTTTGTAGTGGAGTTGGGGATTGAACTCCAGATAAGGTGAGAGGCTCCACTACCGTTCTCCCAAATCAATCGGAAGGGGTAGGCACCGGCTTGGGGGACAACGAAGCTAAACTTTACTGGCCCGCTTTCACCATTGTTCTCTGCTACCAACGCACGCCCGAAGACGTCGGCCGGCTGCGCGCCCGAATACAGCCTCCAGCCCACCATGCTGTCTACCTGCAGGGTAACGACGCCGGCGGGCAACTCGACGTAGGTGAGCACTTCCGCAGCCTGGCCAGCCGTGCTCCCGTCAAGCGAAGGAGCGCCTGGCATGTTGGTTTTTGCGCTATCGAGGTTAATCATCGTGGCGATCTCGAAATGGACAGGGGCGCCCGGGGTGCTGGGAGCGGCGGCCGCCCCGATGGCGGCACCAACTGCTCCAGGGTCGGCGCTATTCGCCAAAGCATTGCCGCCCGAGTCAACTGCCTGCAACGTCAGGTCTTGTTCAGCGCGTTCATTACTGTTGACCTGGTTCCCCGAATCCGCATTGGCGAAAATATTCCAGTTAAACCCAGGCTTATTTGTGTCGACAGTACTCACGACCCAGGCCGCATTAAGCTGGATGTAGTTCTGAACCACAAAGGTCCAGGTATTGGTCGCCCGTAGCGTTCCATCTGTGTAGGCGAAAGACGCGGTATGCTGAGAGAGCGGGGCCCAGGGCGTGGCAGTGCTGTAGTCCACCAACGTTATATTAGTGCCGCTCCGGCTGACCACGGGCGAAATGGCAGCCCCGTCCAACGACAGCGAAATGCTGCCCGGAGCAACCGCCACGCCGCCGTCGACCAAAACGATATGGATTCCCTCGCCCGGAGAAACGCTCGTTGCCGCCGGAGGAGGATCGACTGTTTGGGCGTAGGCATGAGCGGTCGTCGCCGCTCGGTAGGCGGGGATCCCCCCGTTCGCGATGTCGTTCACCAGAACTTTATTAGTCCCGCCCAAGACAGTGAAGAACTCGACGTTGGCATCCCCTCCGCCATTGTTATATAGCAGGCGCGCTGCATAAAGACCTGCCTGCGAAATAACTACCTGGAAAATAGTGTCCGCAGCTCCGCGTCCGCCGTTGAACTCACCGACATTGGCGGCGAACTTGTCGAGCGGCGTCGCCCCGCCCAAGGTCAGCCGGAAACCGTCATCGCTATTGACACCAATAGTGTTGGTGCCTGCAGGCAAATCAAGGTAAGTGAGAGCCTCCGCAGCGGCATTATCGCTGCCTCCGCCCGGTCCGGTGCCCGGCAACCCAGGCATTTGGTCGTCCGGAGTGAAGTTGCCCTTCGAGGTACCAGCGGCCTTGCTCAGGTTGATGACCCCAGGAATCACAAAACTGATGGGCGCGGTTGCCGAGGCTGGCGCCGGCGCCGGGCCCGAGGCGATACCCACGGCGTTCGTATCGGCCAGGTTAGGGCCCTGCAACCCGGCGAGCTGAGACTCGGCAAAGGAGAGCTGGGGCGGGTCCACAATGGCCACTTCCGAAATATTCCAAATAAATCCCGGTTGGTTCGTGTCCGCCGCTGACGAGGGGAGCGCGTAGGTCGGGAGGATTACGGTCGTCTGTGCCGGGAGCTTGCCAACACATAACCAAGTGGTGGCCAGCCCCACGACCAGTGGGAAGCAGGTTCGTTTAATGTGGTTCATGGGATTGTCGAGGTATCTTGGAGTTATTCAAACACTGACTGCGGGGGGGGGTTATGGTTTTCACGAAACATGTGCGGCTAGTCACGGCAACCCTACCAGGGCGTACCCAACACGCTCGCCAGGAAGGAGCGCCAGACAGAAGTTTGGACGTTGTGAGAAATGGATCGCGCACAGTGTTCACTCATGTCCTGAGAGTTGTTTACGGGCTTGGTGAGGGAATCTATCATCGGCCGTCTAAGTGCGTCAAGGGATTTAGTGATTTTTTTACCCGCGCGATTTGGCTCACATGAGAATCGATCTTTGAGATTTTTCACCCACGCTGAGCGCGCAGGCAACCGGCCGGGCTTGAGGATTAAGGCGACGCGGTCGGCCAACGAGGGTTAAGGAAGGGTGAATAGAACCCGAAAAGCCAGCTTTTATGCAGGATCGGTGATAGAAGACCCCTCATATCAACCAATCTGCCCGGTCGAACCACCGAGGCAAGGAAAGCCAATCCTCAGGTAACTCACACTGCGCATTCGCCATGCACAGGTTCCAGCAGACGCTTCCTCCGTACGGTCGAAACACCCTGAGCAAGTTTACCGTGCTTGCGCCTCCTGCGCGATCATCACCAATTTCAAATTTCTTTGCGCAACCAAGTCGTCCGGGTTGAGTCGCAGTGCGCTTTCCAGGTAGCCTCTCGCCTCCGACCAACGGCGTCTCTGCAGGCAAATAACACCCAGGTTCCCGTACGCCTGGGAGTCATTGGGGTTTAGGCGAATGACGGTTTGGAATTCCTCCCAGGCCTCGTTCACGCGGCTGTCCAGGAGGTAGCGGTAGCCAAGTTCATAGTGCGCCTGGTCGTCTTTGGGATCAATCTTGAGAGCAGACCTTAGATGTTCGGAAGCCTCGGCCGCTTTTCCCTGGAGAAACAGAAAGGACGCAAGTCTGGTGTGTGCGATCGCGTCATCGGGTTCCCCACGCAGGCGGAATTGGAAGTAGTCAACCAAGACTTGGGTGAGGTAACGTTGATAGTCCCTTCCTAGAATATCCCGCTCCTGAAGATTTCTGGTCAGGGCCTGAAAGCCGAGCGCGGCCATTTCATCGGTACTATTGATTCCGTGATGCACGCGCTGCGGAGGATGGTTGGGATTACGGATATTGTTAGTGCTATTGTCGTAGCTGAAACGCATGAAAAGCGTCGTTCCTTTGGGCAAGGTGACCGGTTGGGCGTACTGGTAGTCTCCCTGCCAGTTAAAGTCCCAGTCCTTGATCCGCAGGAGCCATTTTCGCTCGCCGCCAGGCAGCAGGGCGTACCCCTGGAGGTCCTTGCCCAGATAATGCGCATGGGGGTTGACCCGCAACAATTGAACATCGACCGGAAGCTTATAGGACTGCTCGACCACGTAATTGCCGGCTCCTGGGGGGATGTCGAGTTCATAATAGAGCAACCGCAGTCGGAACGGAAGGTTGGTTGGGGCATTGTCGGTGAAGTAAAAGCCGACAGCCGGCTCGACAAGCTCGGGCTTGCCGGAGGGATGCATGTGCATCTGTAGCACCAAATCCGTGTTAGTCTTGAGGATCCAGGCCAGACCTTCAGGCACCTGGTATAGGCTCTTTCCGGGTTGCCATCCCAGGAACTGCCCTGCCGGCATGACTGCGGTGTCCGGCAGTTCCATGCCGCCAAAGCCGGGAGGGCTTTCCTTTTCGGCCTGGCGCCGGGACTGCCGGGTTTCATCGACATCAATGAAGGCATGATGCACGACCTTAGCGTTGCCGGGCCTTAACTCCACCGCTCTAACGAACCGCGTAGCAGGTATTGGTATGGGAAAAACAAAGTTGCGATAAACATCCTTGCCCTCGGCGGCAAGCTGATAGGGTTCCGACATTTTAACCACAAGATCAGGCTCGCCCAAGTGCCAACCCTCGGTCCATTGAGGCTGCGGCGGCAGCTCAGACCGAGAGCCTTCGATCGCCCCTTCGGTTACCCACTGCTGGATGATTCCCGCCTCATCGGTGGTCAGCCGGCGTTCATCAGCAAAATCACCAAAGCCAGGTTCTGGCGGCCAGGGCGGCATGAAACGCCGAGCTATGACGTCACCGATCTGTCGCGCGTGTTTGCGCGCTTGCGCATAAGTCAGCAAACTAAAGGGCGCCGCTTCTGACGGGCGGTGACATCCTGAACACCGGCTGTAAATGATCGGCGCGACTTCTCTCGAAAAAGTAAGCGAGCCTTTTGCCCGCGGCACGTAGACAGTTTCCGAGGACTCGGGCGGGCCCCGCCGGAACATCGCTTGGATGCCAACTCCGAGGCCCACAACGATAGCGCCAACGACCAGAAACCAAAGGGCGAGCAGGAAAGGCGGCCGACTGGTAACCGGAGGTTGATGGCTCAGACTCGAATGGTTCGACGGACCGACGCTACGGGGTCCGTGGTTCGGGTTGACAGTCTTGTGGCGCTGATCTCGGGCGCGCCTCTTGCTCATGGCACGCCAGGGATATAACAGCCGACCGCGTGCGTGGTGCGCAGTTGGTGGAATCTGCCATCGAGGATATCCTTCAGGACCTCTCTTAAATCGTGCGTGAGCGCGGCTGGACGCGCCCTTCCTAACTCGACGTATCGATCGTCGATTCGGCCATGGTACACCAGCCCGTGTTCTGGTATAAACACGGCCGCTTCAGGGGTAACCCGAACCTCGGCCGTCTTCACCAACTCGTGCCGTGGATCCCGCAGAGCCTGGACTGGACATTGGTAATCCTTAAGCTGGGTCCGAATCGCCTCAGGTAATTCCTCGGGGTCCGCGTAGATTAGCTTGATAGCAATACCCTTGCGGGAGAACTCCTCCTTCAACCGCCGGTACTCGGGCATATAGCTGTTCGAAATCGGACAATCAACGCTGACGAAAATGAACACCGTTGCCTTGGTCTGCATCTCGCCGAACGGGTTCACAGACCGTCCGTCAAGATCGAAGACTCGCAACCCCGCGGGGTACGCCAGTTCTTGAACTGTCCCACCGGCAAGAATCGGAGTGCAAAACGTTCCCAGTCCCAACGAACCAACCCAGAGAAACGCCACTAACGAGATCGCCGGCGGCGGGCACTTTTCTGGCAGCAGCTTCCGAAGGAGCAATTTAAGCACACGGAAAAGCATAAACAGAAAACAAGCCTGCACCAAACGCACCTGGTCTGGTGTGCACTGCGCGAGCGAAAAACTCCGGTGTTGCGGGTTTCATCTCACGTCAATCGTCCCAGAATCCGCGACCAGGCGCCAGACCTTTCACCTTCTGAAGACTCCTTCGTCCGCTCGCAAAGCTTCGATATCGGGTAGCGCGGCATTGGATTGGCGAAGCTGTTCGCCACCCCGGTAACCTCTGCTTGCAAAGCGCCCAAAAGGGTCCGAATGAGTCACTCTGGCTTGAGACCTTCGCGTTTACGGATTGGGTTCAGGCAGAACAGACCCAGGAGCGATACTACCAGCATGAGCGCCAAAACCCCATAAATCGGGTAATAGGCCTGGACTGAGCCGGCCGCTGCACCGAGATGTTTTACCTTCGCCCCGACCACCCAATGCGAGAGGTTGCCAATCACGCCGCCGGTCATGATGAAGATGCCGAAAACTCGGCCGCGAACCGCATCGGGAACGGACTCCATGAGGGCCGCCTCGGTCATGGGGTAGCCCGCCAGAAAGAAAAACCCATACACGACGAGGATCGGAATGGTCCAACTCTGCGGCACCCACGGGAACAGGGCCATGGTCGCAGCGGCTGTCAGGAGAGCCAAGGTCAGCCAGCGCTTGCGGCCGCGGTCGCTTAGGCGGCCAAAAAGCGGGTTGCTGATGGTGGCAGCCAAATAGACACCGCTTAACGCCAGCCCAGTGGATCTGGCATCGTAACCGCGCGCTTTCTGTAAAAAAAGTGATCCCAGGCTGCCCATACTCGTCCCGGCGAAATCGCGAAAGCTGAACGCCAGACAGTATGCGAGGAAGAAAAACCACAACGCTCCGGTTGGGAAAAGCTTGGTTTGATGATGAGGCTGCTCAGCGTCAGGTAGCGGCGATGGCCGTTCGTGATCCGCAAGCAAACCGAACAACGCCGCACCCACCAGACCCATGATGCCCAGCTCCAGAACCGGCCGCCGCCATGCGGCTGGACCAAGGATTGGTTCCAGCATCCCGGCCCGCCACCCGGTGTATATGGGTCCGATGAAAAAGCCGGCGCCGGCACCAATACCGACCAAGCCAAGTGCTTTGCCCGTGCTGTCAGGGAACAGCCGCGCGACCATCGCCGTGGCCGCCGGATGATAACAACTGCCCCCCAAACCCGCGACAATGACCGCGGCCACGGCCCAGCCGTAGCTTGGCGCCCACGCCAGGACGATGAAGCCCATGGCATTGAGTGCCAATCCAAATCCCAGCAGGTTCTTGCGGCTAAACCGGTCCGCCAGCACCCCGATTGGATAGCTCGGCCCGAAGCAGGCGACCATCATCACCGTCATCAGGAACGTCGCCTCGCCGACACTCTGGAACCTGAAATCCCTTTGAATCAGCAAATACAGGGGCATCAACGCCACCTGGTACAGGTGCGTGAAGGCGTGCAGCACGCCGGTCAACCAGAGGGCGCGCGTTTTGTGATTTCTATCCTGCCGCATGTTTCCCAACTCGGAGCTTCCGACGATCAAGTTCGCCGGTCACCACATTAGCCGGCCATTAGCGAACAACCTCGGGCTTCGGCCAACGCCGCCCGCCCGATCAATTCAAAACCTTCGCCGCGCCGAATCGCCAGATCTTCGGTTTGAATCGCCATGACCGAGTAAACATTGGCCAGATCAAACACCCGGATCAAACCGGTTTCGCCCTCGCCGACTTCGCGCCCGGTTTCGGGCGAAATGATCTGGATTCTGACCCAGGCGGGAAACCTAAAACAGCGCGAGCTGGCAGCAATCCGACCGGCGACGGCCTCATCGTTCACCATGCGTTCATCAGTTGCCGCAATCTGGTCGTACGCCTGCGAGCTCAGCTCGCTCATACCGTACTCGCAAACGATGCGAGAGGGCGGGACGCCAAGCACTGAAGTGATCAGCGCGTGCAGCTTGGATTTTGGCAGAGCACGGGAGCGGCCTTTGTAGC
>JANXQE010000797.1 GCA_025356925.1 Limisphaerales bacterium
TCCTGGCGGCCGGGGGCAGCTTCGTGAGCGGCGGTTATAACTGTACACTTGCCACGGGTACAGCCAATCCGTTGGGGGGAGGGCCGGCCTGGGGCGGAAGTTCGAGCGGCTGGATCACGACCACGGTTAACCTCCCGCCAGCGGTGGCTGGGCAAAATACCCAGTTAAAATGGGTATGCGGCACCGGCGCCAATACCTCTGTGGCGGTCGGATGGTTTATCGATTCGGTTTCAGTGCAGGATAATGCGTTTAATTGTTGCTCGCCGAACGCCGATGTTGGTGTCACGCAAACCGTGATGCCGAGTCCGGCGACTGTGGGGCAGAACCTGGTTTATACGCTGACCATCGCCAACGCTGGGCCATCAGCGGCTTCGAACCTGGCCGTTACGGATTCCTTGCCGAGCAGCGTCACTTTTGTCTCCGCCTCACCTGGTTGTATCAACTTGGGGGGTAGTATCGCGTGCGCGATCGGCAGTCTGGCGAGCGGGGCCTCGAGCAACATCCTCGTGACGGTGAAGCCTGCGGCCGAGGGAACGCTGACCAACAGTCTAAGTATTGCCTCGACAACCACCGATCCCAACTCGGCCAATAATGCTTCCGTTAACATGGTGGCCGCGTATGTTGCGCCGAGTATCACGGCCCAGCCGACCAACCAGATGACCACCGCCGGGGGCGGTGCAAATTTTTACGTGAGCGCGACTGGAAGCACACCCTTGCGTTATCAGTGGGCACTTGGAGGGACAGCTCTCAGCGGAGCAACCACGGCGACCCTGGCGCTGGCTAACGTGCAATCCAGCCAGGGAGGAAACTATTCCGTCGTCGTAAGCAACCCGTCAGGCGCGGTAACCAGCACCGTCGCGACCTTGACGGTCCTGGTCCCGCCTTCAATCGCCGCCCAGCCGACTAATCAAACGGTCGTGGTTGGGGCAAGTGCCGCTTTCCAGGCAGGAGTCACCGGCTCGGCGCCGTTGAGCTATCAATGGATGTTTAACGGCAGCCAGATCGCCGGTGCGACCGCCTCTTCCGTCAATCTGACGAACGTGCAGACCAACCAGGCGGGAGCATATTGCGTCGTCGTCACGAATGCGGCGGGCTCAGTCACCAGCGTCGTTGCTAACTTGGTCGTCCTGACGCGGCCATCGATCACGCTGCAGCCTTCCAGCCAAACGGCGGTGGTCGGGAGCAATCTCAATTTCCAGGCTGCGTCGAGCGGCAGCGCTCCGTTGAGTTATCAATGGTTCTTCGGTGGAACAGCGTTGCCGGGGGCGACAGCGACGACGTTTGGTTTGACGAACGTCCAGGCCAGCCAGGCCGGGAATTACACATTCGTAGTGACCAACGCCGCCGGCGCTGCGACCAGCGCCGTGGCGCAGTTGACGGTGTTAGTGCCGCCCGTAATCACCAGCCCACCGACAAATCAGACGGTCGTGGTAGGGGGCACGGTCAATTTCCAGGTCGGTGCGTCGGGCACAGCGTCCTTGAGCTATCAATGGTGGTTCAACAGCACGAACGCGGTCGGCGCGAGCGCGAATATCCTTACTCTAACCAATGCGCAGACCAGCCAGGCGGGCGGTTATAGTGTCGTGGTGACCAATTCAGCGGGCTCGGTCACCAGCACCGTGGCCATTTTAACCGTCGGGATACCGCCTGTGGTCACGCAGCAGCCCTCCGGCCAGGTGGTCATTCAGGGCCAGAACGCAACCTTCAGCGTCGCGGCGAGCGGGGACGCGCCCCTGAGTTATCAATGGCGTTTTAGCGGAACTCCGATCGGCAGCGGTACGAGTAGCAGTTGCACGGTAGCCGGGGCGACGCTTGCCAGCGCGGGGAACTATGATGCGGTCGTTAGCAATCCCTACGGCACAACGACGAGCGCAGTTGCGCAGTTGACGGTCTTAGTGCCGCCCTCGATCAACAATCAACCGACGAATCAAACGGTCGTAGCGGGCAGCAGCGTCGGTTTCCAAGTGAGTGCTTCGGGCACTTCGCTATTGAGTTATCAATGGTGGTTCAACGGGACCAACCTGGCGGGCACGAGCAGCAACACGCTTGCGTTGACCAATGTGCAGCAGAGCCAAACCGGCAGTTACAGCGTGGTGGTCACTAATTCTGCGGGTTCAGCGACCAGCGCGGTAGCGACCTTGACTGTCGGAAGCCCCCCGACAGTGACGCAACAGCCAGCCAGTCTCACGGTCATTCAAGGGCAGAATGCGACCTTCACCGTAGCGACGAGCGGAACCACACCCATCAACTATCAATGGCGCTCTAATGGAACTCCGGTTGGCGCCGGCACCAGCTACACGGTGGTCGGAGCAACCGTTGCCAGTGCCGGAACCTATGACGTGGTGTCGAGCAATGCTTATGGTTCAACAACAAGTGCGGTGGCGCAGTTGACGGTGTTGGTGCCTCCGTCGATCACCAACCAACCGACCAATCAAACAGTCGTAGCCGGCAGCAGCCTCAATTTCCAAGTAAGTGCTTCGGGCACTTCGCCCTTGAGCTATCAATGGTGGTTCAACGGCACCAACGCGGTCGGCGCAAACACCAACATGCTCACCCTGGCCAACCCGCAGCTCAGCCAGGCTGGTGGGTACAGCGTAGTGGTCACTAACGCCGCGGGCTCGGTAACCAGCATCGTAGCCATCCTGACTGTCGGGACTCCTCCGGCCGTGACGCAACAGCCAGGCAGCTTGACGGTCGTTCAAGGCCAGAATGCGACCTTCTCCGTAGCGGCGAACGGGAACACCCCGCTCAACTATCAATGGCGCTTTAACGGAACCCCGGTCGGGTCCGGCACCAGCAGCAGTTACACGGTGATCGGAGCGACGGTTTCCGGCGCGGGAAACTATGACGTGGTGTTGGGCAACGCGTATGGTTCTGCGACCAGTGCCGTGGCTCAGTTGGAGGTATTGGTGCCACCCTTGATCACCACTCAAGCGGCGAATCAAACGGTCGTGTCGGGCAGCAGCGTGAATTTCCAGGTAAGTGCCTCGGGCACCTCACCCTTGAGCTATCAATGGTGGTTCAACGGCACCAACGCGGTCGGCGCCAATACCAATGTCCTCACCGTGAACAACGCTCAGGCTGCTCAGGCAGGAACCTACAGCGCAGTGGTGACGAACATGGCGGGGAGCCTGACCAGTGGCGTTGCTCAACTGACTGTCCTGCTGCCTCCTTCGATCATCAGCCAGCCAACCAATCAAGCGAGCGTGATTGGAGCCAGCGTGAACTTTTCCGTGAGTGTGACCGGCAGCGCCCCGTTGAGCTATCAATGGACCTTTAACGGTACCAGCCTTCCGGGCGCAACCGCGGCCACACTGCCGCTCGTAAACGTCCAAACTGCCCAGGCCGGAATATATGCGGTCGCGGTGACCAACGCAGCAGGTGTGGCAACCAGTTCAGCCGCCGATTTGAAAGTCCTGGTACCGCCGTCGGTCGCCAACCCGATAGTGGCCGGCACAAGTGTTTCGGTACCCGTCTCCAGTGTCTCCGGGCTCAGCTATTTGCTCGAGTACAAGAATGCATTGCAGGATCCAGTTTGGACACCCGCGTCGTCGTGGCTGCCAGGCACCGGCGGCGCGCTGATGCTGCAAGATACCAATTCGCTGACGAGTAGCCGCTTCTATCGAGTTCTCTGCCAATAGCACGTGTTGAGCGCGGTCGAGCGGTTGCACCGAGTCAGAGCGGACCAAATCAGCCACTCCTCAGCTGCAGCTTTCCATGCCTGACGATCGCTAAGGTCGTGACGATTTTGCTGTCCAAACCAGATGGGTGGCGGCACTGAGGCGCTCCAGAGTCGTCTGCTGGTCGGGATATTTCTGAGCAAAGTCGTCGAGCAATTGCCGGGCTTCGCTCTCCCGTCCGCTGGCTGCGAGGACATCGGCGAGGCCGCTGACGGATTCCGGGTTTCCCGGCCAGACCTGCGATGCGAGCTGATAAGCTTGCGCGGCCTCCGCGGAAAAATTGTGGGCAGCGAGCAGATTCGCCGCTGCCACGGCATCGTGTGAATACGATTTAAGGGCGGCATCCGAACTCCCCGCCTCTGGATCCGACAGAACCTGTTGCGCGGTATCCCGCCAATAAGCGAGCGACTGCGCAGCGCGCCCGGGCGTGAAGGCGTTTTGTTCGCTGGCCGCGCCGAGTTCCATCAGTGGGCCAAGCGGCAGCGCGCCTGCGTAGGTGCCCTTGAGCGGAAAGGATTCCTCAATCGCGAAGGAAAGATCCGGGTTCTTTTGCGTTAAAGTCTGCAGCAGGAGCTCGTTTATCGTCATCACTGCCACCTGCCCGCCTACCTGGACCTTGCCGCCCACGACCTGCACGTCCTCGCCGGGCCGGACCTGTTTTGGCTCGTCGGGAAATCGCTGGTCGTGATCGAGTCGGTTTTGGGCGTCCGTTACATAGGCATCAAACGCGCTTTTGGACTCTTCGTCTGACAAATTCACCAGGCGGTCACTGTACTGCAGCCGCAAATATTCCTGATAGTCGCCGGCCGCAAGACCGTTTTGGGTAATGATGATGTGGCGCTCGCCGCCGCTCGTATCATTGAGTAGTTCGGGGATCCACCGGCCATTGTCCGTCCCTCCGACATACACCATGTCGGGACGGAGCACGCCGAGAACCGAGTTTCCGTAGTCGAGCAAATTCCGCGCCGGCCACAGGTGGACCTGCTCCGCCACTCCGTAGGCGTCGATGATCGCGGGCCAAAGATCGGCCACCTCGGGCGGCCGTGCGTCGTCCTGGCTCGCACTGGAATCGCCGGCATTGAATTTCTTGAAGGCGGCTTCGATCTCCTCCCATTTGCCGGATTCCACCGCGTCAAAGAAGCGCTCCACATCGCCAGAGACCTGAACGTTATGACGCCGGGCCAGCGCATGAGCGAACCCGCGACGGGAACGCGCAAACTGAGCGAGCTTCGCACCCACGATTTCCACCGCGCTGGGCGTAGGCGCTTGCGAGGTGTCGAGCGACGGTGGCCATTCGAACGCGGGTTCGAACTCGGAACCAACGGCGGTCTGCTTTGGCGACGCCCGTTTGGTCGCCGCCAACCCTGGAGTTGTGGGGTGGTGGCGCGCGATCCAGAAAAGCCCGAGAACCAGGGTTAATGCACAAAGCCCACCAAAAAGCCAACGCCACCAGCCCCAGCCTCCGTCATCGGAAGAAAGTTTATCCATTCGCGGTTGGGTGTGGTGCATAAGTGCCTGGCTGTGCTTTCCACTTTAATGACACCAGGAGCCAACGTTTTGTATGTTCGGGAAGCCAGGCGATGCCTAAAATCTTTGACCCCTTGCGCAACTTTTCATAGGTTAGCGTGTATCAAGAGAAGATGATATGTCCGTAAACGCATGGCTTTTGTAACGCTAAGAGAATTCCTGTCCCGACTCGAACTGGCCACGGCCGAACAATTCGTCGAATGGAGCAAAGCTTGGAAGATTGCAGTTGAAGCAGGCTCGCAGGAAACGCTCCTGGGCTTTATTTGCCGTGAACGCGGGCTCGC
>JANXQE010000819.1 GCA_025356925.1 Limisphaerales bacterium
CGCCCATCGCCCACAGGCTGCCGTCGGTTTTTAGGAAAGTGCTGCTTTCGGCTCCGCCGGCGATGGCCTTGACCCCGCTGGCTACGATTTGCACCGGGCCAGGGTGGTTGATGGTTGTCGCCTCGTGGGTGCTGGTCGTGGTGCCGTCGCCAAGCTGGCCGGCCCAATTGAAACCCATGGTCCAGAGACTGCCGGCGGACCCCCAGCCGTTTGACGTTAGAAAGAGTGTGTGGAACGTCCCTCCGGCCACCGCCGTGACATGGTTGGATACGATTTCAAAAGGAGTGCTGCCGCCGCCGTTGCCCAGTTGGCCCCAGTAGTTATCGCCCATCCCCCACAGACTGCCGTCGGATTTGATAAAGAGACTGTCGGTCTCTTCGGCGGCGATGGCGGTGACGTTGCTGGAAATAATCTGCTCCGGGACGCTGCTGTTGGCGGAGGTGCCATCACCTAATTCTCCATCTCGGTTCCAGCCCATGGCCCAAAGGCTTCCGTCCGACTTCAGAAAAAGGGTGTGGCTCACCCCGGCGGCAATCGCGGTGACGCCGCTGGGTACAATTTTTTCCGGCTTGCTGCGGCTGGTGGTGGTGCCATCGCCCAGTTGACCCTGGCGGTTGTCGCCCATCGCCCAGAGACTGCCATCGGACTTGAGAAAGAGGCTGAAGTATTGCCCCACGGCGACAGCGGTGACGTTGTTGGCCACGATTTGTTCCGGCAGGTTGGTCGCGGTAGTGGTGCCGTCTCCCAACTGGCCGTAGGAATTTTCTCCATACGTCCAGAGGCTGCCGTCTGTTTTTATGAGCAAAGTGTGATCGTTGTAGGGGAACAGGGCGGCGGCTGTAATATTGCTCGCCACGATTTGACTGTAGGCGTTGTTATAACCGATGGAGTTGATGTAGCCCAGGGTCCACAGGGTGCCGTCGGCCTCCAAAAAGTAGCTTCCGGTTATGTAATAGCCCCCTCCCAGTTGGGTGATGGGGGCCGCCGGAGCTGCTTCCCTCTGTAGTAAGAGGAGCGCCAAGAGGCTAAACGCAAATCCGATCGTTTTCATTTGAATTGTGTCCGGTGTGAATGGCCCTATGCGCCTGTTGATTCGCACCATGTCCGCAGGGACTGTGCCATGACGTTGCCTTTGCGGAAGAAAAAGATGAAAGCCCACTCAGAAGGTTGCGACCCCTTTCCGGTGAGCGGACGCGGTTAAACCGAAAGGGAGAATTCCTCCACCGCGGCACCCTGGAAATGCCAGAGTCAGTCCTATGCTATTAGCGCAAACACAAATATTATCGGACCCTTTTTATTGAGGCCAGCATCACCGGGGCTTTCGGTCATTAAAGAGGAAAATGAGGGGAGCGATTACAGGAAATTTAGTGCCGGCTCGAGATTGACAATTCTGACCAGGCTGACCATATTTACGTGAGATGAAAGTTAAAGAGATCGGCACCCTGGAAGCGAAGACGCGGCTGTCTGATATTTTGCTCGAAGTGGAGCGGGGCAAGCATTTTTACATCACGCGGCATGGAAAACGTGTGGCGGAGCTAAGCCCGATTACTCCGCAAAGGAACCAACCGACGTTTGGGTGCGGCAAGGGTGTGTTTATTTATGTTGCTGCGGACTTCGATCAGCCTCTGGATGATTTCAAGGAGTACACGGAGTGAAGGTCCTCCTGGATACCCACGCGTTGATCTGGTTCATCGGCGGGGACAAGCAATTCTCCAGAAAAGCACGAGAGGTGCTCGTTGGGCAACAGCAGGGGGTGTTTGTCAGTGTTGTCAGCATCTGGGAGCTGGCCATCAAACTTGGTTTGGGAAAACTGCGAATTCGCCTTCGATTGGAAGGTGAGCTTTGGGCATTCCTGGAGCAAAACGGTTTTGAGCTTCTGCCGATCGAGTACGCTCACGCCGCACGCGTCGCCTTGCTGCCCTTCAAACATCGGGACCCGTTTGACAGATTGTTGGTGGCCCAAGCACTGATTGAGAATATGACGATCATCAGCCACGATGCCATCCTTGATGATTACGGGATTAGAAGGGTCTGGTAAAAGTTGAAGGGCAACGGTTCCGCCAAGCCGCATAAGCGACCACCATACCACACCATTTCTCGATCGCTCAACGCATCTCCCTTCCCCCATTCACATCAAGGGTGGCACCCGTTATGAAGCTGGCGGCCGGGCTCGCGACAAAGACGATGCAGCGGGCGATCTCTTCTGCGCTGGCAAAGCGTCTTAACGGAATCTTTGTCTCGGCATAGTTGGTCGGAAGCGCGGCAATCGTGCTCTGGCCCATCGGAGTTACTGTGACGCCGGGCGCCACGCAGTTCACACGAATTCCCGGTGCCAATTCACGAGCGAGGCTCTTGGTGAGGTTGACGATCCCTGCCTTGGCTGCCGCGTAATGGAGATGATGCGGCGCCCCCGTGTGGGCCGCTACGCTCGCGACGGTAACGATTGAGCCCCCGTCGCCCATCAGCGGTGTCAGCATCTGCAGGCTGTAAAACACTCCGCTCAGGTTCACTCCGATGACCCGATCCCATTCATCAGGAGTGATCTCGCGCCACGGGGTGACGATGTTCTGGCCAGCGCAGAGAATCAGGATATCGAGACGGTTGTTTGCCGTCTTGAGGCGATCGACCCCGGAAACGATGGATTCCCGATCGCATAGGTCCATCTGGCTTATCCAGGCGTGGCGTCCCAACTTCTCGACCGCCTGAGCGGTCTTCCGAGCGCCGTCCTCATCCCGCCCGAACGCTAGGATCACATCCGCCCCCTCTTCCGCCAAAACCCTTGCGACTTCTGCGCCAATGCCACTGGAAGCGCCGGTGACGAGTGCAA
>JANXQE010000044.1 GCA_025356925.1 Limisphaerales bacterium
AGTGGCGGGGCCAGACGACCGATTTTGGGGGCTCGTAAACGAGGACGGAACTGGAATTCCGAGGGCCTGAGCAACGGCGCGAAGGGGCGAGGATGAAGGACTCGATGTGGCGAGCGAAAACCCGGAGGACGTGGTGGGGGATTCCGTCAGTGTCAATGGTGTTGGCGAGGCGCTGGTGGAAGCGGCTAATGGCTTTGCGGACGGTGTCGGTAGCGCGCTGGGCACCCTCCTTCGACCTGCGGCGGTGCTGTCTTTGAAATTCCGCGAGGCCCTCGACTTCGACCATGTCTCCACTACTGAACTGGCCTGCAGCTTTCCAGTTGAGCGATGAGTCGGGGGAGGAGGGTTCGCTTGGAGAATGCAGATGAGAGCGGATGGGGGAGACGCGCACCGCGGCGCGAATCAGTGCGGACCTGGTCGATTTGGCGGATCAACCCTGCCACATCGCCATGGCGCACCGAACGGGACAGCATGGCACCGTTCGCCTGGTCCAGGATTTCGGAGATCGGGCTTGGCTTGGGTCCGATGTAAACCACGGGGGCGCCGACGCGCAGGATATTGTAGATCTTGCAAGGATGAACCAACCCGACGAAGGCGTTGCCCAGGATGACCACGTGGAGGTCTGCCGCCGAGAGCGACCCGGCCAATCGACTCAAGGGCTGGTACGGAAGACATAGAGCGTTGAGTCCACCACTCTTCGTTTTGGTTGCCCGGATACTGGTTGAGGCGGTCAGGCGTTGGATTTTGCGGAATTCCGTGCCCCCACCTATAAAGCAGAAAACGATCTCCCGCTTGTTGGCCAGCCTTCGCGCCGCCTCGACCACAGTGTTCAGCGGATGGCAAGGACTGTGATTGCCGGAATACATGACCACAAATTTACCGACCAGGCCGTGTTGTTTCCGGAAGGACGCGCGGCCCGCGGGATCGCGCCGGACCTCAGGATCGTGAGACCAGGGCGGCAGGATGGAAATCCGCTCGGGCAGGATGCCCTTTCCGACGATCCGCTCGAACATGAACCGATCCAGAGCGACGACCCGATCGGCACGACGCAAACTTAGGCGCGAGATCCTCTCGAGGAATTTCGTGGTCAGCGAATTGGGCAGGAGCCACCCCCCAGCAACCGCCTCATCGGGGTTGAGATCCATGACCCAGTAGACGAACCGGCTCTTGTGCAGGCGCGCCAGCCACACTCCAACCAGCGAGATGAGCGGCGGGGAAGTCAACGCCACGACCACATCGTGCCGGTCCAACGAGGGGATTCGCGCGCAAACCGACGCGATGAAACTGGCGAAATCCAGTGCGCGCCGCCATTTTGTGTTTTTGCCCAGGCCGGTTGACCCAACCCGCAGGATATGAACGCCGCGCCACCTTTCCTCCCTGGCAAACACCGTTCGCGGATCGTCGTAAGCTCGCCGGCCCGTGATGACAGTCACCGCGTGGCCCCTTGCGGCCAACGCCACAGCCACATCAGCCAGATGCTGCCCACTCGAAGCAACGTCCGGGTAAAACGTTTGGTTGAGAAACAGGAACTTCAATCTTCTATCTTGACGATTTGATCCAGGACGGCGCCGAGCGCAGCTTTGGCCTCCGCCTGGCTCTCGGCTCCCCAAAGCGCCAGTTCCAACGAGCGTTGGCCGGAGTTTCGCAGCCCGGCGAGGACGGGCGCGAGGCGGTTGCGGTAGCTCAGCCATTCCGCATCGAAAGTCCGCCGGATCGCGCGGTCCTCCCAAAGACAGTAAAAGATGTGGACTGGTCCCCCCTCGTCGCGAGCGGTGTAGGAACGAAAGGGCAAGCCCAACCCGTGGACCGAAACGAGTTGCACGTCTGATTCGGCAACCAATTCGTGGCCCGCAGCGACAAGGCAATCTTCAGGGGTGTGATTCCTGGCCAGGTGCACGCCAACCCGGCCGGGGTCCCACCTCAGGAAAATGGCCTGCCAGCGCAGGCCCGTTCCGGCGAGCCAGGTCGCGTTGATGCCTTCATCAAATCGCAGAATCTGTCGACTAGCTGGAGAAAACGGCAGGTCGCAAAATCCGGCCTGCGCTCGCGGCGGGTCAAGGCGCCAGACGCTGGGGGCAGGTAGGCGTTGCTCGTGAACGCGGTACCAGGCTTCGGTGCCGAACTCAACCAGAGCCAGCCAGACCCCAAGGCCCAGGGCAACCGAAGATGAATGGAGCCAGTGGCCTTCAAGAACAGGGGGGCGGACGGCTCGTGTCCGGGCGCTCGACAACAAGGAGGCCGAGCTCGAGGCGAACCGTTCCTCCCCCGGTACCATCGAGCCCGGTGGTGCGCTCTGGTCCGGCTTTCGGAGCCGAAACGCGAGCAGCCAGACGACGAAGAAACACGACAACAGGATCGCCAAGCCGGCCGGATCGTGCCAACTGGTGATCGCGCTCACCCCCTTTGTCGCAGCAAGGAAAGCCAGCAAAGTCGTGCGAAGCAGGTTGAACTGAAGCGAGCAGGCGATTCCGGCGAGTGTGAGAAGCAATCTGCGCGCGCGAGTAAGGTTGTAGATCTCGCCGAAAAATAGAGCGACCATAAGCGAAGCCTGGAATGAACGAATTCCGCTGCAGGCTTCGTCGATGCCAACCATTCCTGACCCCACCTCAATGACATTGCCGTGGAGCAAACAGGGAATACCGGCAAATCCAAGCGCTTCGGTCGTTGCCCAGGTAACCGTGGCACTCAGGCCCCGGATGAGCGGAGCCTCAATCACCGTCGGCCAGGGAACGGCCACCAGAAAGAAAAGGAAGGGAAACGCGGGAAGCCGAAATCCGGCAGGCCCAGGAACGCAGCCTCCAAGCTGCAGCGGCGCTCGCTCTCTGAGTCGCAAGGTCAAAAGCGTGAGGCCAACGACCACGAGCGCGAAGAGCCAACTCACCAGGCGCCACTCCGGGTTCGCCTCCTCAATGAGGCGTGTGGGTGCGTAGGCAAAAGCCAGGACTGCACCTAACACCATTGCTTTTCTGTCGAGCGGAGTACCGCTCCCTGATTCCCGGCCTCGGTCGTGCGGCCTCGCAACGCTCAACTCGCGCCAGATTAGCCAGACGCTAAGGAACGGTACAGCCCAGCCATAACCGTATTGAGGGTTCACAGACCACTCGACCGCCAGGTGCCGAATGAGCGCCTGCCACAGGAACAAAAGCGGCGCGAGCCAGAGCACTTGAAACGTTGGGCGATGCTCGCACATCCCTTCCGGATGAAACGAAATCCGAATGCCG
>JANXQE010000063.1 GCA_025356925.1 Limisphaerales bacterium
GGCGTTGCGTTCTCAGTGCCGTGTGTGAAAAGGCCGGACTTGTTATCCGGCCTTTCGTCTTTTTCTCGCGGCCCAGGCGGATGGAAAGTTATGACGAGGTGCCGTGACGAGGCGAGGAGAGTACCCAATACTAAGAACCGACCCCTTTCCGGGCTCAACGTTGCCAGCTACACCTACCTTGCCAACTCGCCACTGGTGAGCCAGATTGTCTTCAAAACCAACAGCACCACCCGGATGACGACCACCAAACAGTATGACTTGTTGAACCGGCTGACCTCCTTATCCTCTGCGTCCAGTGCCTCGGGTGTTTCCCCGGTGACCTTTGGTTATACCTACAACGATGCCAATCAACGAACCCAACGCTCCGAATCGGATGCTTCCTACTGGGTCTATCAGTATGACTCTCTGGGACAGGTGACTTCGGGCAAGAAATACTGGAATGATGGCACGCCCGTAACGGGACAACAGTTCGAGTATGGGTTCGATGACATTGGCAACCGAACCTCAACCAAAGCCGGTGGTGATAGTACTGGTTCCAGCGGAAGCTTGCGTTCCGCGAGCTACACGGCGAATACCTTGAATCAATACACCACCCGCGATGTGCCGAACCAGTTTGACGTGCTCGGTGCCAGCCATGCTACCAATAGCGTAGCGGTTAATGGCTCGGCGGCGGACTATCGGCGGGGAGAGTACTTTCAAGAATTGATTAGTGTCGTCAACAGTTCCACGTCAGTTTGGCAAACGGTGAGCGTGACCAATACGGGCGGCGGATCCACGACCGGCAATGTGTTTGTGGCCAAGACCCCGGAGGCCTGCTATTACGATCTGGACGGGAACCTGACCAATGACGGGCGCTGGTTGTACACGTGGGATGCCGAGAACCGGTTGAGGCAGGTGGAAAGCCTCACGACCAGTCCCACGGCGGCCAAGCGGAAGGTGGTTTGGGAATACGATGGCAAGGGCCGCCGCCTCCGGCAGACGACCCACAATCTCAGCAGTGGCGATGTGGTCACGGAGGATTTGAAATTCCTGAGCGACGGCTGGCGCTGTCTTGCGGAGTTGGACGCCGCGAACAATGCCTTGGTGCGCGCCTACGTTTGGGGACTGGACTTGAGCGGCAGCATGGACGAGGCGGGGGGGGTGGGCGGACTCGTGCTGATTAACAGCGTCGCCAACGGCGCGCCTTTCTACGCTTATGATGGCAATGGCAATGTGGCCGCGTTGGTGAAGGCGTCCGACGGAACGGTAAGCGCGGTGTACAACTACGATCCTTTCGGTGGCGTGCTGCGCAGCACCGGGGCAATGGCCGATGAGAATCGGTTTCAGTTTTCGACCAAGCGCAACGACCGGACGACGGACCTTGAGCTTTACGAATATCGCGTCCGTCGAACTGATTTATCTTGGCTGAGTCGCGATCCGATTGAAGAAAGAGGAGGCTACAACCTTTACGGTTTTATCGGGAATGATGGTCTAAACCAAATTGATCCTGACGGATTAGCACCAAAGTTGTCTCACAAAACAATCAGCGGCCCAACGCAAACTGATTGCGGCGGTTTCAAATGGGTCATTCAATGGCTCTTGGATGCAGGCAGTCCGAAGGGTGGATGGGTTGCGCAGCACGTCAAAGTCACCGCAGATATTCAGGACTGCAAAGGCAACAAGATTCCATTGCCGAATGCGAGTTGGTGGCCGCTGTGGGAGGCATGGAAGATCAACAAGGGCAAAAAGGTAACGACATATGCCGAGACGGGAGACTTTGAGGACGATACGTATGCAATGCCCTCAAGGGGCGACTGCACGAAGGGAACAATAACAATTGAGGGATCTGCGGATTTTTACGAAGATTTGACACTGCCGCCAGCTTTCAAGGTTACCAACAAACTACCCACAGGGATTCTTCCATCGACCCAAACAGATCCCAAGCTTACTGGAGGAAGTGGAGCAATCTCTCACACGCTCACCGCAACTTGGAATTGCTGCGAGGGGAAGGTCAAGAAAACAACAATCACAACCAAGTGAAAGCCAGCACCACGCGAGGTTTGCCTATGAAACCGTGTCTGATCGCATCGCTGATTTTCAGCCTCGTTTGCTCGTCTTGCCGAACGGGTAAGGTTGAACAATCCATGAGAGTCGAACCATATTTGACCATCGAAAGGACGACTGTTGGGCATACAGAACTTAAAGCGGCCATCAACAAGCTCGGGCCTCCGGCTAACGACCCTTTCCACTTTTGGACACGAATTGCGAATGACTTTCACTACAGC
>JANXQE010000141.1 GCA_025356925.1 Limisphaerales bacterium
CGCTGGCAGCGCGAGAGGATGGTGGGCAGCACTTTCTCGGGATCAGTGGTGGCGAACATGAATTTCACATGTTCCGGCGGCTCCTCGAGCGTCTTGAGCAGCGCGTTGAAAGCTGCCGTCGAGAGCATGTGAACTTCATCAATAATATAAATCTTGAACCGGGAACTGGCGGGCGCGTATTTGCAGGTTTCGCGTAAGTCTCGGACTTGCTCGACGCCATTATTACTGGCGCCGTCGATTTCCAGCACATCCAGCGAGCGGCCTTCGGCAATTTCCTGGCAGCGCGGATCCTGGTCGTCAAATTCGACTTTGGGTCCGTCGGTGCAATTGAGGCATTTGGCAAAAATCCGGGCGATCGTGGTTTTGCCGGTTCCACGCGGGCCGCAAAACAGGTACGCGTGGGCGATCCGCTTTTGCTCGATGGCGTGGGACAGCGTGTGAGTGACGTGCTCTTGCCCCACCACATCGCTGAAGCGCTGCGGGCGGTACTTTCGGGCAATGACCTGGTAACTCATTCGCGAACCTTAAATCGAAAAGCCAGGGTGACCACGGCAGACGCAGAGCAAACTACCGTTGCTGCCTTCCGGCCCTGGCGGGGTTCGTAAGTCCACATTCCATGGGCCCTGGCAGGAAACAATGTGCCTCACGCCGTCCGCAGGTTCAAGGATAAAGGAGGATTTGCGGCCGTTCAAGGGCAGCAGTCGGATGGCTTCGTCCCAGGTGGTGGGCTGGCGGCCTTCCTTGAGAGTCAGCACGTATTTCCAGTCGAAAAGTTGGACGATCGTTACCATGGCCTGGCAGCAGTAAAGGGAATCCGCCACCAGGCAGATCGCCAGTTTGGGGAACTCTTTTTTGAGGCGTTGAGCCAGGCGCTCGAAAGCCTTGAGTTCGCATTCCTCCTTTTGGGTCTCCGGGTTAATAACATCCATCTCTTCGTGCATGAGGAGCAAGAGCGTGCCTTGGGATCCGATGACCGAGAGCTGCAACACATAGCGGTAGCGGCCAGTGCCGGTGGAGGACTTGCCCACCTCGGCAAAGCCCTGACGGCACTTTTCCTTAACACTACCGTCCAGCGCCATAATGCAGCAGCGGTCAAAAAGCCGACTATGATCAACGAGGCGGCGCTCCAGCAACTCACGGAACAGGAGCACCGGGAGCTGGGCCACCACTTGGGGACGCCAGACCGCCCGAAGAAAAAACTCCTGCCACCCCGAAACGTTACTCGACCCAATTGCGGCCGCCGCGGCAGGTTAGGGCACAACCAGGATCTCGGAGCGAAAGCGGCCGAGGAACTGCGCCGGAATCCTTTGATCCGTCGAGCCAGCCACGAACCTTTCCGGGGCGGTATGGCCGTCGCAGAACACCACGTTGGCCTGCCGGGCATGCCGGAAATGTCCGTTAGGGTAGTCGGCGGTGGTGTCCACGTAATACCATTCCTCCAACAGCGGATTGGATTTGGACGCGGGTGCTTGAAAGTCGTTGACCTGTGCCGCATCCGCAAACAGAGCAATCTCTGATGACCGTAGCACCTTCGGGATTCTGATGGGGGTCTGCCCAAACGGGGCCGAAAGGAAACGGTTATAACCATATCCATAGGCGGCCCTGGTCGCTTTCAGTTTGAATTGTGCAAAGGAATAGTTCAAGGCGGGGCAGATGCCGATAGCATGGACCCGCAGATACGGGTAGAGCGCGCCGGGTGTGGGGTCGTACTGGCGCTGGCCTTCAGCGCCGTCCTGCAGCCAACCGAACCAGTAGAGTCGACCGCCGTTGGTAGCGCCGAGTTGCCAGGCAAAGCAGGCGCCATTGTTGTCGTCCCAGTACATCTGCGCGGCCAGTCCCATTTGCCGGAGGTTGCTGGCACACTGCACGCGCTGAGCCGAAGTCTTGCTCCGGACCAGCGTGGGTAGCAACATGGCTGCGATCAACCCGATGATGGCGATGGTTGCCAGCAGTTCGATTAAGGTAAAAGCAGCGCTGACGGACGGACAACCCCCGATCCGGATCAACTCGCCCGCATCAGCACGCGCTGGTTGAAGAGTTGCCTTTGGAATCCTGCTAGTCACGGGCGTTGGGCGCGCACGCGGTAGAAGCCACGGCCAGGAGCAGCCTGGGCCTCGTGCAGAGCCAGGTTCGTCCCATTCCCACCCAGGGTGCTGGACGCCGCGGTCCACGTTTGAAAATCGGTCGTGCGTTCCAGGGTGTAGAGCCAGTTGCTCCGACTGGTGAAATCCACCTCCCACATGGTTTGATCGACAAAACCACTGGTCATCCCCGCGACGGGTGGAGGCGGAGTGGTGACGCTCAGATTATCCATCGTGCCGTGGGCCAGCAACGAGTCGTAATCATCGCCAGTGTCGCTGTAACTGCTGATCGCGAGCGTATCGGCCCGAAAATCCGTGAAATTCGTGCTCAGCGAGACGGGATTAATCGGGCCAAACGCCGCGCCATTCCGAGTCATGGTTGTGGTCAAAGTCGCGTCGGCAGCGGTGTAGTTCATGACCACATGGAACCAATCTCCGGTGGTCAAGGGCAGCGCGGTATAGTCGCTTGGTCCGTTGTAGTTGAAAGCGCTGTTGGTCGCAATAAACGTCGGCCAGATCGTAGGGCCGAATCCGGCATCTGGGAAATAATCGAACTCGACCAGGTTAGGAGAATCGCTTCCAGTGCCGCGCAGGAAGTTCGTGCGGGTTGCCTGGTTGAAGTTGAACAAACCGATCGCGAGCTCGAAGGCGCCGCTCTTGTTGGTATTAACTCCGGGTTTGATATCCGCCAACCGCAAGTCGAAGCCGATGGTGAAGTCATCATCCCGCGTGAGGATCGTGCCGAGCCGGTGATAGAAATAGCTGTTGGGTTGCGAGGAATCCCACGTGACCTGCAGAGCTTGATTCGTGGCGTCCCACGAAAAGAGGTTGGTGCTTCCGAACACCTGCCAACCCTGCGCCGCTGGGTTCGTGGAGAAGTCCTCCTGCAAGGTCCCTGCCCCGGCAAACTGAGTGAACATGACCACACCGCCGGCCAAGGCCAGCGCCAATAAACGATTTCCATCCATAATCCGGATCTTTCAATACTTGCGGTTAACTATTGAGAGACCAGAGCGGAATCTGGAGGAGATTTTCGGCGGGTCTTCCGCGCGCCCCGCGACCGCCGTGGTTCGGCAGCGCCGGTCCGGTGAGACCCATAAAAAAACCTCCAGACCCCGACAAAACGGAGAATGAAGGCATCCATCGAATCCCTTCGCGCACACACGCCAAGGGCTGGCCTCATCCTTCTCTTGACGGAGAAGTTGATTCCGCTGAGCGGAACCACGACGAGCACACCCAAGCCGATATCCTGACTTCGGGCATATGACCTCGCTCCCGCCTTCCCGGTTCCTTTCGAAACCAGTGGCCCTTGGGAGTCTGTAGCCCGTTACAGTGGCGCAACCGTCCCCGATTTTCACGGGGTTCCCTGATGCTTGGCTGTGACTGGAGTGGACACTAACTGGCAAGCCGGAAACTCGAAATCCGAAACCCGAAGTTCGAAACAAATCCAACCTAGTTGGCAGTGACGAACACAAAACGATGTCCTGCGGGTTCCGAGCCGCCGAACCGCACCAGCTTAGCATCCACCATCTTTCAAAGAACAAGGCTGTTGTAGGCTGGGTGGCGCGAGTTGCCAAGGAAAAACTTTCCTATTGCAGCGCTCCTCGAGGCCGCTCTAAAGTCGCTGAGCTCCGGTCCAAAGCCGAAGTCTGAAGGCGAAATCTGCACAAAGACCGAACCTCCGAACCCGAAAAACTTCCGAGCCGACGGGAGGCCCGATGCCGGGGGGTGGGTGAATTCGGATTTCGGATTTATTGCGGGTTTCGGCCTCCGGCCTTCGGGTTTCAAGGCCCGCTCGACGAGCTGGGAACCAGTCTAAATGACCATATGAAAACGATGTTGCTGTGGCGGATACTCGCAATTCCACTGCTCTTAGGGTCCGCCCGGCCTCGCGCCATCGCACAGACCGACGATGCCAAGTTGGAATCCTTTTTTAAAACGTATTTGGACGAGCGCTTTCAGATGCGGCCGATGGCGGCGACGGAAATGGGGGACCATCGCTTCGATTCACAGATCGAGGACCTCACGCCTGAGGCGCGTAGCCGATGGCTCGCCCAAACTCGTACAACGCTGGCCTCACTCCCCAGGGTGATTGATTACCAGAAGCTTTCCCGGCCCGCTCAGATTGATTTCGAAATCCTGCAACGTTCGTTGACAGCCGAAGCGTGGCTGACCGACAACCTCCTTCCCTACGAGGAAGACCCGCGGGCGTACAACAATTACATCAACGACAGCGTTTACCTGCTCCTGACCCAATCCAGCTTGCCGAAAGAAACCAACGTCGCAAATTGTATCTCACGCATGGGGCAGATACCCAAAATTACGGCTGCGGCACGGCAGAACCTGAAAAACCCCCCGCGCGTTCACACGGAGACGGCGATCCGGCAGAACCGCGGGGCGATTGGGTTTTATGAACACGACCTCTTCGAGTTCGCCGGAGAGACGGCTCAACTTGGGGCACTGAAAGCCGCAGCCGCGCCGGTCGTGGACTGCCTGAAGAAATATCAGAAGTTCCTGGAAAAAGAATTGTTGCCGCGCGCGAACGGCGAATGGCGCATCGGCGCGGAGAAATTTGACCGCAAACTGGACCTGGAACTGGACGCGGCGGTGAGCGCCGACCAGGTGATGGCGGATGCGGAGACCGAGTTCAGCCGGGTCGAGCGCGATATGTATGTCATCGCCCGGCAGCTCTGGAGCCACTACTTCCTGGGCCGCGCCCTGCCCCCAGATGACCAAGAGGGACGCCGGCTTACGGTCCAGCGCGTCCTCGCAGCGATCTCGAAGGAACATTGCCGCCCGGACGAACTCACGCGAGAAATGGTTCAGCGCGTGGCTGCGCTCAAGACATTCATCTCGGCAAAGGACATCCTGCGGTTGCCAGAGCCCGACCATTGCCAGGTCATCGAGATGCCCGAATTCAAGCGTGGCAACTCGACGGCTTACATGGAGGCGCCCGCACCGTTGGACCCCAATGGCACCGGCCATCTTGCCGTCAGCCCGCCGCCCAAGGATTGGGATGCCAACCGAGTCAATAGTTACCTCGAGGAGTATAACAATCGAATGCTTGATATCCTCGCCATTCACGAAGGTTATCCCGGCCACTCGGTGCAACTGGAGTATATGAACCGAAACCCCTCGTTGATCCGGCGCGTGCTGCAATCCGGCGTCTACATCGAGGGCTGGGCGGTTTACACGGAGCAAATGATGCTCGATCAAGGTTATGGTCAGGGTGACCTCGCGCTCCGCCTCAATCAGCTCAAGTTCTATCTCCGCGCCGTGGCAAACACCATCCTCGATCACAAAATGCATTGCTCGAACTTGAGCGACGACGACGCACTCCAATTCTTAACTCAACAGTGTTTTCAGTCGGAGGGTGAGGCCAAGCTGAAAATCATCCGCGCCAAGCAAAGTTCCTGTCAGCTATCCACCTACTTCGTCGGCCGGATGGCCCATTACCGCCTGCGCCAGCAAATCGAGCGCGAGTTGGGCGACAGATTTGAGCTCGGCCGATATCATGAAGCCGTCCTGGACCCCGGTGCGGTCCCGGTGA
>JANXQE010000759.1 GCA_025356925.1 Limisphaerales bacterium
CTATGAACGTTCCCTCCTGGTCGCCCGACAGTCGCCAGGTGGCGTTCGTCAGCTACGAGCTGATCAATCCTTGAAGAATCCTGTCGCGTTTCCCCGGCACAATATTCCGCTTGGAATTGTCGGAAACGCGGCAATATTTATTTCAATCATGGTCCAAATCGAGAAACAATTGGAAACGTTCCTCCTGGCGCGACCCAAAATCGGCCAGGGAGTCTATGTCGCGAAGAGCGCCACCGTTCTGGGCGACGTGACCGTGGGTGACCAATCGAGCGTATGGTGCAACGCGGTGCTGCGGGGCGACATCAACCAAATCGTCATCGGCCATCACAGCAACGTGCAGGATAACGCGGTCCTCCATCTGGCGGACGATTACGGCTGCCTCCTGGGGAATTACGTCACGGTGGGCCATAGCGCTGTTGTTCATGCCTGCACCGTGGAAGATGAGGTCCTCGTAGGCATGGGCTCGGTCATCCTCGATGGCGCCGTCATCGGCGCGCAATCCATCATCGGCGCCCGAGCCCTCGTTCCACAGGGCGCTCAGATTCCCCCCGGCTCGATGGTGCTGGGCGTGCCCGGCAAAGTCGTGCGGCCCCTTTCGGCCGATGAGCGCGCCAGTCTCAAAGGTTGGGCGGAGAAATACGTCGGCGTCGCCGCCTTTTACTTGAAACACAGAATTAATCTCTCCCCCGACTTCTCGCCCTGAAGATTTGTTTGGAGGCTCCGACGACCGGGAAACCAGGGGATGTGGAAGGCTTGTCCCTGGAGCGCAAATCTGGCTCGACTGCCTCTCACCTTTTGGCTGAGGGCTCCCGTCATCCCCTGGGGTATTCCCGAGAGTTGACCCGCTTGGGCGCCGAACGTACGTTCCCGTGGTGCAAAAGGGAAACTCGAGCGCGTTTGGGTCGTCCGGGGTGCGCTTCCTCTTGCGCCTGCCTTCGCCGCAGACGTTTTCCCACTATGTCGGCCGGAAACTATTTCACTTTCTCTTAACGATCCAGGGCCAGGGCGCTTTTGCACTCATCACGCTGGGAGTTATACTTACGAAATTCCGCACGGCGCGGCAGGTCGTCTGGCCCCTGGTTTTCCACGAGACAGCACGCGCCGGTTTGCGGTTGCTCCCGATGTTTTTGTTCATGGCGGCGGCGTTGGGCCTGCTGGTGATTGGACAGAGTGTTTCGTGGCTGACACGAGTGGGCGCCATCAACTATCTGGGCACCATCATGGTGATCGTGGTGGTGCGTGAGCTCGGCCCATTGTTGGCCGCCTTGCTCGTGCTGGCGCGAATCGGGACTGCCAACGTGGTCGAACTCGGCACCGCCCGGGCGACCGGCGAGGTCGAGGCGCTAGAAGCCCTCGGGATTGATCCGGTGCATTACCTGGTGGTTCCGCGCGTGGTCGGCCTCGCTCTGGGAGTTTTTTCGCTCACCGTTTACCTGATTCTGGGCGCCCTGCTCAGTGGTTACCTCTGGGCGTTCGTGCAGGATGTGCCATTACGCCCGGGCGATTATTTTCGCCAGCTAACCGGAGCTTTAAGCGGCTTGGATTTCGCCCTCCTCGCTCTCAAGACACTCTCCTACGGCTTTATAATCTCGATCGTGACCTGCTACCATGGTCTGGCTCAGCCCCTGCGCCTGGAAGAAGTGTCCTCTGCAACCGTGCGGGCCGTGGCCCAGAGCATTATCGCCTGTGTTTGCTTCGACGCCCTCTTCATCGTCATCTACCTGTCTGCCTGATGGAACGCACCGAGCCTCAATCCAGCCCGCCGGTCATTCTTATGAGCGGTGTCACGACTGGGTCCCTCCAGGACCCGGCTGCTCCGGTCCTGTCGGAAGTGAATTGGACGGTGAATTCCGGAGATTTCTGGGTGCTGGCTGGTCTGCATGGGTCGGGGAAAACCGATTTTTTGATGCTGACGGCGGGGCTCATGGCGCCCTTGAGCGGCCGATATTGGTTGTTCGGGGAGGAAATGCCGATTTTTGAGGAGGCCCGTCTGCCGGACCGCTTGCGGCTGGGATTGGTCTTTGAGACTGGGCAACTGTTCAATCACCTGACCGTGAGCGAGAACCTGGCATTGCCTTTACGCTACCACCGGAACCTGACCAAAGCCGGGGCCGCGGCCACAGTGCAGGTCATGCTCGAGGCAATGGACCTTGCTCGCTGGGCGGACAGCACGCCCGGCGCGCTCGGTCGGAACTGGCACAAGCGAGTCGGCCTGGCTCGGGCGCTGATGCTAAAACCGGAGATTCTTTTACTCGATAATCCGCTGGCGGGTCTGGATCTCCGGCACATCTACTGGTGGCTGAATTTTCTCGAAGGTCTTTCGAAGGCCGGCAACTGTGTGCGTCCCGAGCCCCTGACGCTCGCGGTGACCACCGGCGATTTGCGGCCGTGGGCTGGGTTGGCTCGACAATTTGCGATCTTCAAGCGCCAGCACGTGACCATCCTGGGAGATCGCTCTCAATTGGAAACGGCCAGTGATGAACTAGTTGGAGAGTTACTCACACCCAAACCGCGCCATGGTTGACGTCTCGCAGCAAACCTGGAATGGTCCCCGGTGGATGACCCCACGCAGCATTCCACACGGTATGTTCGTAATTCGTCGCTGGCTCGCCGCCACTCCGCACTCCGCACTCCACATCCCGCACTCAAAATGGCTCTCCAGGACTTAACACCGCAACTGCGCACACGCCTGAGCCGCATGGAGCGAGCTGTGGGCTGGTTTGTGTTTTTGGCGATGCTGCTGTTCGCCCTAGGCTTCCTCTATTACGTCTATGCCACCGCTGAGCGCAAGGGCTGGTTCCTGACCAAAGCGCGCTACTATACGTTCGTCAAAGCTGCGACCGGCCTGAAGGTCGGAGATCCGGTCATGCTCATGGGGTTCGATGCGGGCTCAATTACCGCCATCAAACCCATGCCGGCGGACCAGTTCATGTTTAACGTTTTCGTCGAGTTTGAGCTCAAGGCGCCTAATTATGGTTACATCTGGACGGAAGGCTCCCGGGCAAGAGTAGCGACGGCGGACTTGCTGGGTAAACGTGTCGTGGAAGTGACCAAAGGCACTAATGGCTACCCCACGTACATTTTTTCCCCGTTGGTGTGGATGAGTGCCGCCGAGGCGAACCATCTGCCGGCGCCCGCCAACTGGCTCTTTGGGGAGGAGATCCTGAGCCCGGACGGGACAAATTCGCTCGCCAGGCCGCTTGAGCCCCTTGGCAACCTGGCCGACGTGATCGCGGCGGGCTACACCAACCTGCTGCTACTGAACACAAATGCTCCGCAAAAGACGATGACCGGTCTCTGGAGCGAGAGGGCAGGGCGCTACGTCGCGATCAACACGGAACCGCACGGGTACTACCTGCTGTCCGACGAGTCCCCGGCAGTGACGGAGCAGTTGCAGCGCATGGTGACCGTGGTCGAGCAGGCGCTTCCCAGCGTTCTCAACCTGACAAATAGCCTGGCTCTGGTGTTTTCCAACAGTGCGGTTCTGACCTCCAATCTGAACCTGGTCGCTGTAGCGGCCCAACCGGGGGTGAGCAATTTGGCCAGGGCGACCGAGCATTTAGACCGACCGGGCGCACTGGGCGAGTGGCTGATTCCAACCAACGTCAACCGAGAACTTGAAGGCACGCTCTCCAATGCGAATGCCGCGCTGGTCGCCGTGAACACCAATCTCGGTTCGGTCCTGGACAACCTCAACCGCTCGCTCGACAATATGGCTAACCTCACCAGCAATCTCGACCTGCAGGTCCAGGCTAACACGAATATCCTGAGCTCGATCTCTGGCGCCGTGACGCATGCGGACGAGTTCGTGCAAGGACTAAAACGGTTTTGGCTCTTCCGCCACTTGTTCAAGTCCAGCGCTACCAACCCCCCGCCTCGTCCTCCGGCCCAGCCCATCCGCTCACCCAAGGGCGCCGAGCTAAGCCAGTGACATCCCGTTGACTCATGGAAAAAAGACACCGAAGGGGTCTGAGTAAGCAGGCCGTTTCGGACTCATGTTTCGGTTCGTTAGTCTTGATATGTTTTTTGGAGTTCCGCGGCGAG
>JANXQE010000157.1 GCA_025356925.1 Limisphaerales bacterium
TCAATTCACGCGCCGAACAGATGGCGGTCACCTGCCCAAGTGCAGTGGCATTGATCGCTGCGATATGCGCGGTCGCAGCCCATCCGTACCCGATGATTCCGACGTTGAACTTCTTCACGCGCGCGTTTGATTTTTTGGCTGTGCCAGTCATGTAACAGGCTTTGCCTTGCCGCGAAACACAAAATTGCAGCCTGGGAACGATGAGGGCACGTATTCCGAAAACTGCCCGGCACATCCGGAGCGCGGCGTTTACGCCGCTTCGATCAACAAAATTCTGGTCGAGTTCGATTGTTCAAAGCCGCAACTAATTCGAAAGTTGAAGCGGCGTGAACGCCGCGCTCCACACGCCTGGCCAACTTCCGGAGCAGTTGTGTCATGGCTGACTTCCCAGTAGGCGGCGATACACGTCGCGTTTCCTGGCGCTGCCCCATCGCCACTCGCGTGGATCTCTCACCAACGCCGCCCGCGCTGGATTGGCTTTGGCATAATGAACGGCGCTTCTCAAGTGCTCCTCATCGCGCATCAAGGTATCAAAGTAGTCCACCTTTAACGTTTTGATGAACGGAAAGGGGCCATAGGTTGGACCTGGAATTGAGTTGTCGTTTGGCTTTCACGGTTTTGCAGCCATTTATGTAGAAGTGTGTTGCCGCTTTTGGGACCGCCCAGCGCGAGCCGTGGTGCAATCCAATTGATAGGCAAGGTTGGGCTGCGCTTTTAAGCCGGTTGCTGCTGGGTCAAACAGTGCAGCGTCCCGAAACCCAACACCAGGTCTACCGCGTGGATTCCGATGACTGGCCGGTCCCGGAAGAGCTCGCCCAGGATTCCCAGGGCCACCCGGTCGTTAGGGTCGTTGAAGGTCGGAACGATCACGGCGACGTTGCAGATGTAAAAGTTAGCATAACTGGCGGGGAGGCGATATCCATCAAAGTAGACGGGGGCGGGCATTGGCAGAGCCACCACCTCGGGTTTGGAGCCGTCTTCCAGGCGAAATTCCGCCACGCGGTCCCAGTTCTCGGCCAGCGGCCGATAATTGGCATCTTTGGGCCGATCTTCCTTTATCAACACCAGGGTTTTCCGATCGACGAACCGGCAGATATCGTCGATATGACCATGGGTATCGTCGCCGACTGGCCCGGCGACCAGCCAGAGGACGTTATTGACTCCGAGATATTTTTTGAACGTCTCCTCGTATTCTTTGCGGGCCAGCCCAGGGTTCCTTACCTGCACCTTGGGATCCAGATAGCATTCCTCGGTAGTGAGAACCGTCCCTCGTCCGTTGACCTCAATCCCACCGCCTTCGATGACAAAATCCCGGCCTTGGGCGCGGGCATTAAACAGTCGTTTGCCTAGCAACTTCGCCGCCATTTCGGGAACGCGTCGATCCTTTTTCCAATCATCATATTTGGCCCAGGCATTAAAGTGGAAGTGCACGATGGCCGTTTCGAGCCGCTGTTTGTTCAGTTCTGGCTTTCTTACAAAAATCGGTCCGCTATCGCGCATCCACCCGCGATTGGTTGGATGTTTTATGAACCTAATCTTTCGAAGATCGCACCCAGCCCTGCTCAAATAGCGCCGCGCCATTTGTTCGGAAGCGGAATTATTGACTAGCATGCGAACCCGCTCCCCTGCGCCAATCCTCCGGGCCATCTCCCCGTACACCCATCGGATCGTATCCAGTTTGTCCGGCCAGTCCGCCGAGTTGTGCGGCCAACCGAGCCAGGTCGCCTCGTGTGGTTCCCATTCCGCCGGCATGGAAAAACCGAGATCAGCCGGCGATTTGTTCGTGTCGATTGCTTTGGTTACCATGCGAATTCGGCTGAAGATAGGGGGATCGACCCTCGCGGCCAAGGATTTCCAATCCGTTCTGGTTAGGACGGGGACCAGAGTTGAGCCGATGCCGCGCGAGATTCGTGGTGTCAGCAGGCTGCAAGCCTGCGATATAGCGCAGACGGAGAATTTGCGCTACACCGGTCAGGCCGGGGGTTTTTATACCGGCCCGCGGATGCTTGCCGGTCGAACTTAAGGATTGGCAATCGGATGGAGCTGCGTATTGTTCTGCGGACAATTTGGAAATTTTTATGGCCAAAAATAAAAGCAAGAACGTGCGCTCTCGCGAAGACATTTCTGAGATGCCGGAATGGATGAAGGAAAAGCAATGTCCTCATAAGAAAGAGTACATGTCGGGCAAACGGATCATGCCCAAAAACCTGACGGGAAAGGAAAAACTTTCTTATGTTATCGATGAGGTATTCCTGGCCTACAACTCGGCCCGGCTCAAGGAAGTCTGCCAGCTTTTTGCCAACAAGATGCTCGAAGCGGACGTAACGATCGGCATGAGTATTTCCGGCGCGCTCACGCCGGCGGGATTGGGCTGCTCCAGTATTATACCCCTCATCAAGGCGGGGTTCGTGGATTGGATCGTTTCCACCGGCGCGAACCTTTATCACGACATGCATTTTGCGCTGAATTACCCGATCCATTCGGGCAGCTTCAAATTTGACGATACCGACCTGCGGGACAACGATCTGGTCCGGGTGTATGACGTGGTGATTCCGTATTCGGATGGGCTCATGGCCACGGACGAAATCCTGCGCGAAATCCTGCTGCAGCCGGCGTTTCAGAAAGAAATGGGCACGGCCGAACTGCATTACCTGCTGGGGCGCTATTGCGCTGAATGGGAACGGAAAAACAAGCTGAAGAATGTTTCGGTCCTGGCCGCAGCCTATCGCGCGGGCGTTCCCTGCTACACTTCTTCGCCCGGTGATTCCACCATCGGAATGAATGTGGCCGGCGTGGAATTACGCGGCAGCAAACTGCGCGTGAATCCTTCGATCGACGTCAATGAAACGACCGCTTTTGTGTTAGCGGCCAAACGCGGCGGCGGAAAGAGCGGCGTTGTGCTCTGGGGCGGCGGCAGTCCGAAAAACTTCATGCTCCAGACCGAGCCCCAAATTCAGGAGGTGCTTCGGATCAAGGAATTTGGGCAGGACTTCTTCATTCAGGTCACCGATGCCAGGCCCGATACCGGTGGTCTATCTGGCGCCACGCCCAGCGAAGCCGTGAGCTGGGGCAAGATCGATCCGACGAAGCTTCCGGATGCAGTCGTGTGTTACACCGATACGACCATCGCCATGCCCTTGTTCACCTCCTACGCGCTGGCCAAGCACAAGCCCCGCAAACTGCGCCGCCTTTATGATCACCGTGACACAATGATGAAGGCGCTCAGGAAAGAGTATTTCGCCCATAACAAAGTTAAGATGCTCGATGGCAGCGAACCCATCCTCGACTGAGGGATAACGACGCTTCTCGCGGCAGGTTTCAAATCAATATGTGCGCGCGCTGGTTCATTGCAATGCTGGTTTGTCTGGCTGGCCTGAGCCGGGCGCCGCGGCTGGCTCAGGCCAGCGACGCAGTTCTCCCCCCGCAACCGTTCGGTCCCGTGCCGACCGCGCGACAGCTTCGGTGGCATGAAATGGAGTTCTATGGATTCGTCCATTTCACCGTAAACACCTTTACAGACATGGAATGGGGTTACGGGGATGAAAGTGAAGCGGTGTTCAATCCCACTGACTTCGATGCTGGGCAAATCGCTGAGGCCGCCAAGGAGGCCGGGATGAAGGGCCTTATTCTCACCGCCAAACACCACGACGGATTCTGTCTCTGGCCGAGCCAATACACCGAGCACTCGGTCAAAAACAGTCATTGGAAAAATGGAAAAGGCGACGTCGTCAGAGAGCTTTCCAACGCGTGCCGCCGCCACGGCCTCCGGTTTGGCGTCTATCTTTCACCCTGGGACCGGAATAGCAAGGACTACGCCCGGCCGGAATACATCACCTATTATCGCAACCAACTCCGGGAGTTGCTCACCCGGTACGGCGACATCTTCACGGTTTGGTTCGACGGCGCCAATGGCGGTGACGGGTTCTACGGTGGGGCGAGGGAAACCCGTAAAATTGACGCGCGCACCTTCTATGACTGGGAGAACACACGACGGATTGTGCGTGAGCTCATGCCCATGGCGGTGATGTTTAGCGATGCGGGGCCGGATTTTCGTTGGGTTGGAAATGAAAGTGGCATCGCCGGGGATCCCTGCTGGGCTACCTTGAATGTGGCAGGCCGTTACCCGGGGGGCAGCAGCGACGGCCTCAACTTGGGCGAGCGGCCTGGAACCGATTGGATTCCCGCCGAGTGTGACGTCTCGATCCGGCCGGGTTGGTTTTACCACGAAAAAGAGGACGCGCGGGTTAAGACCCCAGCTCAGCTGCTGGAAATCTACTACAAATCGGTGGGCCGCGGCGCGTGTCTGAACCTGAACATTCCACCCGACCGTCGCGGCCGGATTCACGAAGACGATGTGCGCTCACTAAAAGAGTTTCATCGCGTCCTCCAAGCCACTTTCGCCCGAAACCTGGCCGAAAAAGCCCGACTCAAGCCCAGCAACGTCCGTGGCCAGGCCAAGCAGTTCGCAGCCGAAAATCTGTTGCGGGGCGATCGGGGGAAATATTGGGCCACCGATGACAACATCACGACCCCCGAGTTGATTCTCGAGTTTTCCAGCCCAGTCAGTTTTAACGTGGTGAGTCTGCGCGAGTATCTGCCACTCGGCCAGCGCATCGAAGGCTTCGCTTTAGATCGATGGCAAACCGGCAACTGGGTTGAATTCGCCAAAGGAACCAGCATCGGTAATCATCGCCTCCTCCGCGTCGGTTCCGTGACGGCCGACAAAATCCGCCTGCGTGTCACACAGGCGCCGGTGTGCCCAGCCTTGTCAGAATTCGGATTGTTCGCAGAGCCCGCCGCGATTAACAAATGATCTGTCCGACGCCCGGACATTTCGTCCGTAGCGACATCCGAACCCGCCCGGGTTTCAGGATTTCCCGCGCCGATTACCTGCCGGCGCCCTGAAGGTGATTTTTACAGTGGCCGGGTTGGAGCGCGCGAACCGTTTCGGATCCACGATTGGGATTGTGGACAGAAAAAATCGCGCCCCGTGGTGTGAGCTGCTTGATTTTCCTTGCTACCGGCCAGGTCAGATGCCATTGGAATCGGCTCCAGCATGGAAGATGGCGAGTCAAACGAGTTGTTCTACAAGCGATCGCATTTTGTGACTCGTCTGCCGTTGGACCGGCTTTATAGCCCCTTCCATTACTGGCTATGCGAGCACAACGGTACCTGGCGGATTGGGCTGACCAAGTTCGCAACTCGGGTGCTGGGGGAGATGGTGGACTACGGTTTCGACATTCATGCCGGGGCGACCGTCCGAGCGGGACAGGTGCTGGGCTGGATTGAGGGATTTAAAACGGTTTCGGACCTGTTTTGTGTCATCGATGGAGAATTTGTCGGCAGCAATCCTCAACTCGGCCAGAATCCTGAAACCATTGATCGGGATTGTTACGGCGCGGGCTGGTTATACGAAGCAGTCGGAAAGCCGAACCCTCTGTCCCTGGACGCCCAGGGCTACAAGGCCATTTTGGACACCACGATTGACAAGCTGGTTGAAAAGCAGCAGCCCGCAGAGTAAAGCTTAAGCGTCAGATCGAGCTGTGTCACCTTCGCAGATGCAAAGTGCCCGCTATATCATGATCGGTGGTTTCCTGGGCG
>JANXQE010000195.1 GCA_025356925.1 Limisphaerales bacterium
TACAAACTCGCCCGCAAGGGGATTGAAGTGGAGCGGGAGCCGCGCCTGATCCATGTTTATCGGTTTTGCTTCAGCTCCTACCAGGAGCCCATTGGCCAATTCGAAGTCGCTTGCACCAAAGGGACTTATGTGCGCAGCCTCGCGCATGAGCTGGGCCAAAAGCTTGGCTGCGGCGCGCACCTCGCCACCTTGCGCCGCGTGAAATCGGGTAAATTTGATGTGGCAAACGCCACTGAGTTTGAAGTGGTGATGAAAGTGACGAATCGGGAGCTGGAGAAACTGGTCATTCCGTTTTTAACACTAGCCGGCGGCTGAAGCGCTCCTCTTGCTGCGCTATGATCGATTACACCTGGCCGGACCGGAAAACGCCACGTTCTAAAACATCCGCTCTCCGCCCTTCGCCAGTGACGTGGCCAGGCACTTTGACGATCCGGTGAGAATTCTCCCCAGCCTCAGCGAATTGAGTCCGACGAGAGGCCGGGTCTGCCTGGCGATTGGTTTTTTCGACGGAGTGCACCTGGGTCATCAGCAGATCATTCGACAGACGACCACGAACGCCCGTCAGCATGAAGCCCTGGCCTTGATCGTGACGTTTGATCGCCATCCCAATTCCGTGGTCGCCCCCGAGCGTTCACCTCCGTTAATCTATCCGTTGGATCAAAAGCTGCACGTCATCGAGTCGCTCGCTGTGGACGCCACTCTGCTGATTCATTTCGATAAAGACTTCAGTCAGCGCAGCGGTGATGAATTCATTCGCACGCTGGCACGCGGTGCCGGCCAAATCCGGAGCATTTGCGTTGGCGCAAACTTTGTCTTTGGAAATAAGCGCAGCGGAAATGTCGAACTGTTGCGCAAGCTCGGAGAGGAATTGGGCTTTGTCGTCCACGGCCTGTCGGCCGTCTCCCTCGATGGCAAGGCGGTCAGCAGCACCCGGATTCGCCAGGCAATCATCGCCGGAAAATTGGATGCCGCCAGCCAAATGCTGGGTCGGGCCTATTCCTTGGTCGGCAAGGTCATCCCGGGGGACCAGCTTGGCCGGCAACTTGGATTTCCAACCGCCAACGTCGAGGTCAGCGGCTTGGCGTTGCCGCCCACCGGCGTCTATGCCGCCCAGGCAAAAACCCGCCTCGCCTGCCATCGCGCGGTCGTCAACATTGGCTCTCGGCCGACCGTGCAACACCCGCAACCTCAACTCCGCGTTGAAGCCCATCTCCTTGATTTCACGGATGATTTGTATGGTCAGGACCTCGAACTCATTCTCGTCGAGAAACTTCGCGATGAGAGAAAGTTCCCCTCCCTCGCCGACCTCCGCAACCAAATCGCCCACGATATCCTGGACGCGCAACTCAGGTTTTAGCCGAGGCTCGCCGGAAAGACGAGTTCGACGAGGCCCTGATGCCGGTCTGAATTCCAGCCCTCGTTTGAACGCATTTTCTGGTTTTTGTGTCCATCGGTCTATAATATTGAAAACCTAATGAATACGGGAATCAGCGCGATCAATGAGGCGGTGCAGTCGGCTGGCGCATTCGTTCGGCCACTGTTCGGCGAACTGGGCAAGGTCATTATCGGCCAGACCTATCTGGTGGAACGATTGGTAATTGGATTGCTCGCGAATGGGCATGTCTTGTTAGAGGGCGTGCCCGGCCTGGCCAAAACGTTATCGGTCAAGTCGCTGGCGAATTGCTTGCACGTGAAATTCTCCCGGCTGCAATTCACGCCGGATATGCTTCCCGCCGACGTCATCGGGACACAGATTTACAATCCGCAGTCGGGGGCATTTACTACGCGGAAAGGCCCGGTTTTTGCTAACCTGGTCCTGGCTGACGAAATCAACCGTGCGCCGGCCAAAGTCCAGAGCGCGCTGCTGGAGGCGATGCAGGAGAGGCAGGTCACCATCGGCGAGCAGACCTTCAGGCTGGCAGAGCCTTTTCTAGTGCTGGCCACGCAGAATCCGATCGAGCAGGAAGGCACCTACCCGCTCCCCGAAGCGCAGGTCGATCGGTTCATGCTCAAATTGAAGATTGGCTATCCGTCCCGTGCGGAAGAGCGCCAGATTCTCGACCTGATGGCGCGCACCTCCGGAACTCCGGAGACCCACCCAGTGGTCGAGCCGGAAGAAATCCTTAAAGCCCGCCAGGTCATCAACGAGATTTACGTGGATGACAAGGTGAAGGATTACATCGTGGACCTGGTTTGCGCTACCCGCGACCCGGAAGCCTACAAAATCCAGATCAAAGAATTCATTCAGCTTGGCGCTTCTCCGCGCGCCACCATCTCGTTGACCCTGGCCGCGAAAGCCTATGCTTTTCTCCGGGGCCGCGGCTATGTGACCCCGCAGGACGTCAAGAGCATCGGCATGGACGTCTTACGCCACCGCGTCGCAATTACTTACGAAGCCGAAGCCGAAGAAAAGACGAGCGAGATCGTCATTCAAAAGATTTTTGATGAGTTACCGGTGCCGTGAGCATCTGGCGTCCAGAGGCTGACTTAAGGTGCGCTTTGAGGATTTCGCCGCCCTCGCGAAGCGCATCCGACAGGCCGCCGACGAGTCCCAGGCGCGTTCTGCGTCCTGGGTCGCTTCGGGGTGCCAGGTGCGCTCCAACGCCTCTCTCAATTCCGCACTCCGCACTCCGCACTCCGCACTCGAATGATTCCTCGGGAAATTCTTAAAAAAATTCGCCAGATCGAGATTCGGACCAACCGGCTCGTGAGCGAGAGCCTGGCTGGCCAGTATCACAGTGTGTTTAAAGGCCAGGGTATGAATTTTGAGGAGGTTCGCGAATACCAGCCGGGTGATGAGGTGCGTTCCATCGACTGGAACGTCACGGCCCGGATGAACCATCCCTTTATTAAGAAGTTTGTCGAGGAACGCGAGCTCACGCTCATGCTCCTGGTGGACGTCAGCGCCTCCGGGTTATTTGGCTCGAGCGCACAGTCCAAGCGCGAGCTGGCCGCCGAGATCGCCTCCGTCCTCGCCTTCTCCGCCATTCGCAACAACGATAAGGTCGGTCTAATCCTCTTTAGCGACGAGGTCGAGAAATTCATCCCACCACGCAAAGGCCGGCGGCACGTCCTGCGGGTGATTCGCGAGGTCCTGTTTTTCGAGCCCCGACGGACCGGGACTGACCTGAACGGCGCCCTCGAGTTCCTCTTGCGCCTGACGCCACATAAGGCCATCGCTGTCATTATCTCGGATTTTATCGGCTCGCCTCCCAGCGCCGAAAAGCGGAGCGGCAAGGCGCGCCCGCACCTGATGCTGCTGGAATCACTGGCACAGGCGTCCCACCCGATGCTGCGCCACGCCAACCGCCGCCACGACGTCGTGGCCGTGCACATCACGGATCCTTATGAGCTGCAGTTGCCCGCTCTGGGACGCCTGGTGCTCCAGGACGCCGAGACTGGGGAAATCGTCGAGATCAACACGGGCGACGCGCGCAAGCGGAACGCGTTCGCCGAGCGACAGAACAAAGCGCAGAACGATCTGGCGCGACTGTTCCGCTCAGCCGGTATCGATGCCATCCAAGTGCGCACCGATCAGCCCTACGCCGCCGAACTAGGCAGGTTTTTCGAGACGCGCGAAAAGAGGAGATTGCGGGGATGACTCGGAATTGGGATTTACGAATTGCGATGCAGGGCCTGGTCCCAGGGGATTACACCCAGACGCTGCAACCGCGTAGGTGGGAATGATTAAGACCTCCACAAACAATCCAATTTCGGCGCTTTCAGGGTCTGGCACAAACGCCTTGCGCGACATCAAGCCGCCCGTGGAGATCCCCAGCAGTTGGGCGTGGGTGTGGTGGCTGGCGGGCGGGTTGGCCTTAGCTGCGCTGGCCTACTGGGCTTGGCGTTGCTGGCAGAAGAAGAAGGCCGAAACGCCCGCCGTTCCACTCGTTCCCGCCCACGTGCGCGCAAAGCAGAGGCTCGCCGAGGCTTTGGCGATCATTGGTCAGCCCAAGGAATTCTGCATCGTGGTCTCCGACATTGTCCGATGGTACTTGGAGGAACGATTTGATTTCCACGCACCTGAACGCACGACTGAGGAATTCCTCTCTGAACTTCGCGGCACCAATTTGCTCACCCCAGACCAGAAAGACACCTTGGTGGAGTTCCTGAATCGTTGCGACCTCGTAAAGTTCGCACGGTATGAGCCCGGCGAAGCTGAGTTACGCGACCTGCACGCCTCCGCCGTCCGCCTCGTGGAAGAAACCGAGCCGGAGCCTGCGACC
>JANXQE010000218.1 GCA_025356925.1 Limisphaerales bacterium
TCCGAAATCCGAAACCCGAACAACAGCGGCTGGGGACATCGCTTTAATGCGTGGTTTAACCGAAAGTTTCACAGGATGCTCGACCGCTACGAGGCAACGCTGAATATTGGGTTGCTCCGTCCGCTGGCCACGGTTTTTGGCATCACTGGCCTTTTCGTTCTCAGCTTGGCCCTTTATCCGATGCTCGGCAAATCCTACTTTCCACGGACCGATCCGAGCCAATTCGTCATGAGCGTCAAGGCTCCCTCCGGCACACGTCTGGAGATTACGGATCAACTGGTCGGCCAGGTCGAGGAGCTCGTCCGCTCGGTCGTGCCCGAGCGCGATCTCAAAATCATTGTTTCGAATATTGGGACAACCCCGGGGTTTAACTCGATCCTCAACCCCAATTCCTGCCCGAGCACAGCCGTCGTGCAGGTTGGGCTCAACGAAGGCCACCGGCTGAGCAGTTTTGCCTACATGAACCTGGTGCGCGAACGGCTCCGGAGCCAACTGCCTCAGGTCAGCGCTTACTTTCAGACGGGCGGCCTGGTCGATGCAATTATCAACCAGGGCATCCCCGCACCCCTGGATATCCAGGTCAGCGGCTCGGATTTGCGAGAGGCCCACGCGATCGCGACCAAGATCGCTGAGGAGGTGCGCGCCCTGCCGGGGATTAGCGACGTTCTGGTGCCCCAGGATGTCGACTATCCGGCGCTCAAGATCGACATCGATCGCGAGCGCGCCAGCGAACTGGGCCTCAGCGCCAGGGAGGTTGTGGACAGCTTGATCACGGCGCTGACTTCCAATGGCATGATTGCACCCAGCTATTGGATTGATCCAAAAACGGGCAATAATTATTTGTTGACCGTTCAGTATCCCGAGAACCAGGTAAAAAGCCTCACCGCTCTGGGCTCGATGCCCTTGCGGGCGGCCAACTTGAAACAACCTACCCGCCTGGACTCGGTCGTCCACATTTCACGCGTGCCGTCGCCCACGGAGGTGGACCACTACCAGATCCGGCGCACGGTCGATGTCTATGTCGCACCGTCGGGAGAAGACCTGAGCCAGGTGTATGCTGGCGTGGAGAAGATCCTGAACCAAACTCAATTGCCGGCCAACATGAAGGTCAATGTCCGTGGAACGGTCCAAGCCATGCGCTCCTCCTTCCAAAGTTTCGGCTTTGGGCTGATTCTCTCGACCGTGCTGGTGTATTTGATCCTGGTGGCGCAGTTTAAATCCTTTGTCGATCCGCTCCTGATTCTGCTGGCAGTGCCGACCGGGCTGACGGGCGTGTTGGTCATTCTGTTTGCCACCGGCACGACGATCAACGTGATGTCATTAATGGGGGTGGTGATGATGGTGGGGATCGTGGTTTCCAACAGCATTTTGATCGTGGAATTCACCAACCGGCTGCGGGTAGAAGGGCGCCCGTTGCGTCAAGCGGTGTCCCTGGCCTGCCGGGTCCGGTTGCGTCCTGTGCTCATGACTTCGCTGGCAACCCTCATCGGCTTGCTGCCCATGGCGGCCAAGCTGGGCGCCGGGAGCGAAGCTTACGCCCCGCTGGCCATGGCCATCATCGGTGGATTGGCCGTTTCGGTGGCGCTCACTGTTTTTATCGTGCCGTGCGCTTATTACCAATATTATCGACGGCAGGAGTTTCCTCCTCCTGATTCGACAAACCTCGCGTCGGTCTCCGGCCCGGTCCTGGCTGGTTCGTGACCACACAGAGTATGAAGCTACTTCATAAAAGCGTTGGCGCGGTGTTCCTTGCAGTGGGGCTTTTCAGTTCCAATGGGGTCGAGTTACTTCAGCTCACGCTTCAGCAGGCACACGAAGCTGCCCTGCGTGACCATCCCTTAATCCACGTCGGAGATTTAAAGGCCCTCCTGTTGCGCCAAGTCGCACGGGAAGTCGAGTCGGGCTATTACCCCAACCTTTCGGCCAACGTGGTGGCGGTTGGGACGACCAAGGACAACACGCGACTGGGAGCCATCGGCGCGCTCAACAATCCCGCAATCTTCAATCGCAATGCGGAAGGATTGATGCTCAGTCAACTGATCACCGATTTTGGCCGTACCGCCAATCTTACGGGCAGCGCGAAACTTCAAGCCGAGGCCGCCGCCGATAACGCTCAAGCCACTCGCGAGCAGATTCTATTGGCCGTGGACGGAGCCTTCTATGCGGCTTTGCAGGCGCAATCTGTGACCCGCGTGGCTCAACAGACCATCACCAACCGCCAAACATTCCTGGACCAAGTGAGCGAACTGGCCAAAGTGAAGCTGCGTTCGGAGTTGGACGTCAGCTTTGCCCGGGTCAATGTCGAGGACGCCAGACTAGTCCTAAGCAAATCTCAAAATGACTTGCAGGCGGGCTTTACGCAGCTCTCAACTTTGATGGGTTTGCGAGCTCCAACGGACTACCGCCTGGCGGAGGAACCGTTGCCCCTGGAAGTCTCAACCAACGTCACGGATTTTGTGCAGCAGGCTCTTCGCCTCCGGCCCGATTTACTCAGCCTGCGAAACCAGCGAGATGCTGCGCTCAAGTTCGCTCGGGGTGAGAAAGCCCTGAGCTATCCGACGATTTCCGCTGTCGCGAGCGCGGGTGTAATTCCGATCGGTGATTCACAACTGCCTGACAATTATGCCGCCGCAGGCGTAGTTCTCAGCGTGCCGTTATTTGCCGGCAGCAGGCCTTCGCGTGAAGGCCAAACTCGACCCACGCTCGTACAGGACTGGCGTGGAAATCACCAAGGCGCAGATGCATGAATTGAAACTGTGTCCCGATGAGTTCCGCGGCGAATGGAACTACGAACTCCAACCTCGGACTTGAAAAGATAATTTCGATCAAAGTCCTTAGCT
>JANXQE010000241.1 GCA_025356925.1 Limisphaerales bacterium
CTCTGGCGAATAAGCTTGCCGCCCACGCGCACGCGTGCGAAATATCTGCCTGATGGAACGTAACGGATTAAGTTTGTGTATTGCGTTGCCTGCCAATCCTTGCGGGGATTTGCTATCTTTTGCTCTGCCTGCTTCACTTTCATGCGGGCAGTATCAAAATGCAGTATCAAATCGTCAATCCTATTTTTACGTTTCCAACGTAAGTGCTTGTAAATAAGGCGCTGGAGAGATGGCCGAGTGGCTGAAGGCGGCGGTTTGCTAAACCGTTATACGGTCAAAAGCCGTATCGGGGGTTCGAATCCCCCTCTCTCCGCCATTTCAATAACGCCACTGATTTTATGAGCTGAAACCCACCTTCTCACTTTTTTACGTCGATGCAACGAAGTGCAACCCGCAGAAAATAGTTGCCCAAAAATGCGGCGTTTTGGGCAACTATTTAGGCAAAGAAAACACGTCAGAAACCACCCTCTTACTGATTTCCTGTCAAGGAGTGCGCGCGCCATAGGCTCGAAAATTCACTACCCAGCATTAATCTCCGCCAGCTGCGAATTCTCTTGCCCCGGTTCGAGGTGAGGCTTTATTACCCCAGTGGTCATAAGAAAACAAATACTCCGCAATAAGGCTCCCCTTCGAAGTCTGCTAATTGACTTATAATCAACAAGAAGCACGTGCCGCTACTTGTGGCATTGATTCTGCCAAGAGTTCGGCGTGCGCCTCGCTCTCTTCTGCGTTTCGTTGATTGCTGCGTCGCTGATTACCTGCCAGGGCAGCGAAGCGTCTGGCGCCGAATTCCCGTTTAAACTCCGAGAGGGCTTGCTTTGGGTGGAGGTTAGGGTTCCGGAGTCCAAGAGAACTTTGAATTTCCTGTTAGACAGCGGGGCACAAGTTAGTGTTGTGAATTTGCAAACGGCGAAGGAACTCGGGCTTGTGCTGGGGCAAAGGGCGGAAGTGAGCGGAGTTGGAGTCTCGATGGAGGCCTTCTGGACCGGAACGCGCTCAGCCAAGGCTGGCTCTGTGAATTTGCCGACCCGGCTTTTGGGTTTGGATTTGGGCAAACTGGGCAGCTCATGCGAAAGCCAGGTGGACGGTCTTATTGGGGCGGATTTCTTTAAAGACAAAGTGGTGGAGATTAACTTTCGTGAATCGAAGGTCCGACTACTCGTTCCGGGAACAGTTTGCGACGGTGAGACCACGACATTAGAGGTGCGGTCCTGCGGGATGAGAGTAAACGCCAGCATCAACGGAAAGAAGGACCGCTGGTTTCGGCTTGATACCGGGTGTGCCACACCACTTCAGTGGGTTACTACAGATGTCAGCGCCAAAGATTGCACTACCAAGGTGGCGGTGGGCTTGACGGAAATGGGAATCCCTCAAACGAGGACGACGGTGAAGATCGGCAATGAGCTTTTGGCGAACGTGGAGACCGGACTGCACAGCTCCGCGATTTTCGACGGAGAGGCAGGATTGATTGGCAACGGCTTGCTCAGCCAATTTGAAACCGTCACGATCGATGCGAGCGCTAGCAGGCTTGTACTGGGACCGCAACTCTCCCCAGTAAAGAATTAGTTGCCACGCAACTCAAAGACCTGATTCCTCCGCTTCGAAGACTGTCCTTTCAGAGAAAAATAGGGCGGCAGATTATCCTGCCGCCCTCAAACAAGTCAGTCACTCGGCAACGGCACGAGCACTATTTCAGTGGAGCGATCAAAATTTCGCGCTTGCTGCGTTCATTTAGCTGCGCTCGGACCTTGGGAGAGGCAGCGATTCCGTCGCCCGTGCGAGGTGATTGATTAGCCAGGATGGCTGCGGAGGCTGGCTCACTCGTGCGAGCCGTCATTTCACTCAACATCTGGCGAACCTTGGGGGAAGCGGCGATATCCGAGCTTACCCGCGCCGCTGTTGACGCAGTAGCTACAACGGCTGGTGCGCTGGTTGTCAGCCGAACGCGCTCACTGAGCATCGCACGGACCTTGGGCGACGCTGTGATCCCATCATCACCAACGGGACTGTATTGGGCCTTGGCCTGACTGACAAAAAGGGTTGTGATTGCAGTCACGGCCACGATTGCGAGTTTGTTTTGAATTTTCACATCGTTTCTTTCTTATTTAGGCGGCATCGCTGCCGAGCTTAACTGTTCCGAGCTTAATATGCCGCCAATCGCGGAATCCCTCAAAGAATTTGAAAATGGGGTGCTGGGCTGCGGATTCAATCGTCTTCCTTCATGAGGGATTTTCCTAGGCCTGGCGTATTAGCACTGGTTAGACACATCAACCAAGAAAAAGAAAGGAAATGCAGATTATGAAAGTGACGAACAAAGTTGGCCTCTGCGCAGGACTGGTTGTCGCATTAACTACGGTGGTTTGGATGCCGATTTCGACCAAGGCTGCCGAGCAGATGAAGGGTGCGGAGCATTTGCTGAACTTGCAGGGCATCAAAACTCAAGCTGAGGCGGATGCGCTCAAACCCGGCGACACGATGGCCATGGTCTGCGCCAAATGCAAATCTGTCGTCGTCCACAATGTGACGACCGAGAAGGGACACGTCAAAACCATGGCGGTCGGGGAAAAGCACCTCTGTCCTAGCTGTGACAGCACCATCACAATCGTGGGAGTTGGCCACCGTGCGCGTGACGAGGTTAAGCACGTGTGCGGGAAATGCGGCAGTAATTCGGCCTTCTGTTGCGCAACTAAGGACACGCACCACAATTATATTGCCAACTTAAATGGAGATATGTATCGGTGTGTGGATGAGGCGAGATGACGAGTTGGAAGCGATGATCATTTCGAAATACGCGGTTGTAGCACCGGTTCTGAACGAGCGAGCGCGC
>JANXQE010000261.1 GCA_025356925.1 Limisphaerales bacterium
CCAGGGTGCCCCGTACGATGTGGTATCGAACGCCAGGCAGATCCTTCACACGGCCGCCACGAACCAGCACAATCGAGTGTTCTTGCAGGTTATGACCTTCATCGGGAATGTAAGCGATGATTTCATACCCATTGGTGAGCCTAACCTGCAAGAACACTCGATTGTGCTGGTTCGTGGCGGCCGTGTGAAGGATCTGCCTGGCGTTCGTTACCACATCGTACGGGGCACCCTGGATGCCGCTGGCGTTGAGAAGCGTCGCGTGAGCCGGTCAAAATATGGCGTCAAGCGCCCGAAAGCAGGCGCCAAGCCCGCAGCAGCCCCGGCCGCCGCGGCCGCGCCTGCCCCATAGCCTATTAACGATTTAACTCTTTAAAGAAACATGTCCCGACGACGTCAAGCGGTCAAACGGCCCATCATCAAAGATGCGAAATTCAACAGCACGTTGGTTTCGCGGTTGGTCAACACGGTTATGGTCAGCGGCAAAAAGACAGTGGCGCAAAAAATTGTCTATGGCGCTTTCGACCAAATCGCCGCCAAGAACACCACGGCCACGCCCCTGGATATTCTTCAGCGCGCGGTTGACAACGCCAAGCCGCGGTTGGAGGTCAAAGCCCGCCGCGTTGGCGGAGCGACCTATCAGGTCCCCCTGGAGGTGCCTTCGGAGCGACAGTTCGCTCTGGCGTTGCGTTGGCTGGTGGATTTCGCCGATAGCCGCAAAGGCATCCCGATGAGGGAAGCCCTGGCGTCCGAAATCCTCGATGCCTACCAAGGCCAAGGAAACGCGATCCGCAAGCGGGACGAGGTTCACAAGATGGCCCAGGCGAATAAGGCGTTTGCACATTTTCGTTGGTAGGATACTATCCTTAAGGAACGCCCCGAAGGCTGAACGTTGCTCGGGGCGTTTTTATTCCCGGGAATTGTGACCATAAAAATTTAACAGGAGCACCAGATGCAAGCAGTAGCAGAAAAGAATAAAACCGCCGCCGCGGCTTCACCGAATTCGCCGAACCGGACGTACCCGATGGAGCGTACCCGCAACATCGGCATCGCGGCCCATATCGACGCCGGCAAAACGACCACGACCGAGCGCATTCTTTTTTATACTGGCCTCATCCATAAGATGGGTGACGTCGATGATGGCAACACCGTGACTGACTGGATGGAGCAGGAGCGCGAGCGCGGCATCACGATTACGTCCGCCGCGACGACTTGTTACTGGACCCAAAAACCCGACGGGACCTTCAAGTCGTATGAGAGCGTTGCTCATCGAATCAACATCATTGACACGCCCGGCCACGTGGACTTCACGGCCGAGGTCGAGCGCTCGATGCGCGTTCTCGATGGGGCGGTAGCGGTTTTCTGCGGCGTCGCCGGGGTCCAACCCCAATCGGAAACCGTCTGGCGTCAGGCCACCAAGTACAAGGTTCCGCGGATTGCGTTCGTCAATAAAATGGATCGAACTGGCGCCAACTTTGACAACGCTCTGAACGACATGCGCAAAAAGCTGGGCGCGTACGCCTACCCCATTTTCCTGCCGATTGGGAAGGAAGACAATTTCCGGGGAGTCATCGACGTGGTCAACCAGAAAGCCATTATCTATGACGAGACAGATGAAGTCGGTCTTAAATATAGCGTTTTGGAGATTCCCGCTGAGCTGAAGGATGCGGCCCAGGCTGCCCTGGCTGAACTAATCGATGCCGTCTCCAACAAGGATGATCAGATCGCCACGATGGTGATCGAGAACCGGCCCATTACGCCACAGGAGCTCAAGCCGGCCATTCGCCGGTTGACTTGCAAAATCGAATTGGTTCCGGTGCTGTGCGGTTCCGCGTTCAAAAAGCGCGGCGTCCAGCCTCTGGTAGACGCCGTGGTGGATTATCTGCCGTCTCCTTTGGACGTCCCCCCCGCCGTGGGCCTGGTTCCCGACTCGACACAGCAGGTCGAGGTGCCCTCCGATGACAACGCGAAGTTCTGCTCCCTGGCTTTTAAGCTTTGGACGGATCCCTATGTGGGCAAGCTGGTGTTCTTTCGTGTTTACAGCGGCCAGCTCAAAAAGGGTGATACCATTTACAATCCGCGGACCCGTAGACGCGAGCGCGTCAGCCGGGTGCTGATGATCCAGGCCGATAAACGGATCGATGTCGAAACCACGTACGCGGGGGATATCGCCGCGCTGGTGGGGATCCGAAATATCACGACGGGCGACACGCTCTGCGACGAGGATTTCGACATCATGCTCGAACCCCCGACGTTTCCGGAGCCGGTTATTTCCATGGCAGTCGAGCCTAAGACCAAAGCCGACCGTGAGAAGATGAGCGAAGGTTTGCAGCGATTAGCCGAAGAGGATCCCACCTTCCGTTGCTTTACCAATGAGGAGACCGGGCAACTGATCATCGCCGGCATGGGCGAGCTGCACCTGGAAATCATCCGGGACCGGTTGTTCCGTGAGTTTAAAGTCGGCGCCAACGCCGGGGCGCCGCAAATCGCCTACCGTGAGACCGTCACCAAGGCCGCCGAGGGCGAAGGCAAGTTTATCCGCCAATCCGGCGGCCGGGGCCAATACGGCCACGCCATGGTGACATTGGCTCCAAATGAACGTGGCAAAGGCGTTGAAATCGAAAACAAGATCGTCGGGGGCGCTATTCCGAAGGAGTATATCCCTGCCGTCATTGATGGTGTGGAAGAGGCCATCAAAGGCGGCGTGCTCGCGGGCTACCCTGTGGTGGACGTCAAGGTCGAAGTTGTTGACGGAACGTTCCATGAGGTCGATTCCAGCGAATTGGCTTTCAAAATGGCAGGTATTTTCGCATTGAAAGATGCCGCCAAAAAGGCGAATCCGATCCTGCTCGAACCCATCATGAAGGTTGAAGTGACCACGCCTGATGAATATCAAGGCGACTTGCTGGGTGACATTAACCGGCGGCGTGGCAAAATTGTGAACATTGAGGCCAAGGAGACCTTGACGATTCTGGCCGCTGAAGTTCCGCTGGCGGAAATGTTCGGATATGCGACGGCCATTCGCTCACTGTCTAAGGGCCGGGCATCTTACTCAATGGAGCCGTTCCGCTTCGAGCCTGTTCCGACGAACATTGTCACGACGATCCTGGATTCGGCAAAGTCCAAGCCCGCAGCTCGCGCGTAGCTGGTTCGGTTGGGCAGAGCGCCGGGTCGAACCTGGTTCCCCCCGTCAAGGCACAGCTTATGGTTCGGCTGTCCTGTGGGGCGCAGTCGTCTGCGTGAGGCCGAGGGAACCGTTCCGCGGTTATAGCCGGAGCGTCGAGTTATCCAGATTTGCTTCCGCGATGACTCGAGCCCGGGCGGCTTCCATTTCGGCTTTCACCTGGGCGATCCGCTCACGGATGAGCTCCCGGTTTTCCTCCCGGGCGGCTGCCAATTCCAGGTTGAGGTCCTCGATCCGGCGTGAGTAAGCCTGATTTTGCTGCTGGATTTGCGCTTCGATTCTGGCCAGTCGACCGTCGAGCGAAGTCGCCATGCGGGTTGCAAGATGCTGGGCTTCCATTAGTTGTGTGCGATCGCTCATGAGCCTGCGCACCAGCTTTTGCTTCAACCAGCCACTGAGTTCTTTGATTACCCCCCGTCGCACTTCCGCGTCCTCTCCCGCCGGAGCGTCCGGCATCGCCTGCTCCTGTGGGGCGACAGCTTCCGGGGGCGAGGGCGGTTCACTGTCCTCCGCATCTGCCGGGGCCGGCACCAATTGCTCATTGGGTGGCCGGGGAACTGGCGTGGACGGGTCCTGGAGCCGCAGGACCAGCCGCGGTGAATGAGGTCGGGCGGAAGGTTTTGGCGGCGGAGCGCTGGCCGGTGGGTGAGCGATAATGATCGGCTCCAGAGGAGCGAGAGCGCTTTCGGTCGGGATCTGCATCGGAACGCGACTGGGGCGAAGCGAGACAGCGCGGGAACGTTTTTTTGACAGGATCCATATAGTGATGGCCAGGGCGAACGCCAGGCCGCCTGCCCAGGATACTATTTTCCTTGTGAGCAGGTTGGCTCGCGCCGCTCGCTCCCGCCGATTCTCTGCGCGCAGTTCCACCGCCGTGGCCACTTTGTCCGGGTCCAGATCGACATCACACGTGACCGGGTAATGCTCGGATACCGGAGAGACTGTGATGCGCGGGTTTGAGGGGATACCCGAGGGTCCGGCACCGAGGTAGTCTGCCAGGGTTTGAAATCCAGCGATTTTGGGAGGGAGCGTTGTCTTCAGTTCCGACGGCATCTCCTCCAGGGCGTCGATGAACCCCGCGCGGTCAAGGACCAGCGAAGCCTTGCGCAGGACCTTATCCGGGTGTTCGACCAGCGCACCCGACGACGCCCCAATGACAAAGGTCTGCACCTGGTTGGTTTCCCAACGGCCCACGGACTCGACTTCATCAAGCAACCGCCGGCCCAACTCTGCCCCCGACGGTTGATCACCGAAGAGCGCGGTGAAAAAGCCCAAGCGCTGGGCGTCCGTTTGAATCGCCGCGAACGCGACACCCTGGGGGAGGGCTTCGGCCGTTTTGGATTGCCAAGCTTCCGACCAGGTGAAGTAGGCCGGTCGTTTGGAGAGAATGGCGACCTGGGCTGGGTCTGCGCCGAGGGGTAAAGACCCGTGGAACGCGGAGCAAATGAGCACTCGGTAATCGGCGGGCTTAAGTGCTCCGGCCACTTGAGTGCACTGACGCCAATCCTGAACGCCTTGGAGCAGGATAACGTCCGGCTCCAAAATCCTGAGCGTAGCCGCGACCTGATCGATCGGTATCGCCGCGTAGGGTCTGCTGGAAGGGATCCCCAGATTCCAGGTGGTGACCCGCAAGGTCTCCGCTGCGCAAAAGTTGCCCCAGAGCAAGATGGCGATCAACCCGCAGCGGGCGTTCAGCCACAGGTGGACTGCGCTCGGCCGTACCGGTGTGCACCGTTCGTCGATCTGGCGTGGCTGTCCGCCCGGGTAATCGATGAAAGTTCGGCCTCCCATAGGCTCAATCAAAACTGATCGCCAGCAAAAATGGCGCAGCCGCCCGTCCGGCGGAAACAAAATCGACGTTATCGATTTCCACCCCGGGCGCCAGATTCCAGGCGGTCACAAACAGGCGGATGCGCCGGCCGGTGCTTTTGCTCGCGGCATTTTCTCCCGTCCACGCCACTTTCAATTCCTTGTCCGCTTGCGGCTCGTTCTGTTCCTGATGCCAGTCCCGCACGGAACGCCCGTAATAGATGGGGATTTCGAGCGTCATTTGGTTATTCGGGAGATGGACCATGTACGAGCCGATCTGTTCACCGTCGTTCGCTGCCCCAGCGAGGCTCGCCGCATGGAGGAAATAAAGGTGCTGGCAACGATGGTGCACGGGGATGCTTTTAACCTCCATCGGGAACCTCGCGAGCGCGGAGGATTTGCCTTTGAGCTGGACGATCCCGCGGATGTCAAACTCCACGCCCCCAAAACTCTGCTGCCCCTTGGGCATGGAGGCCAGGTCGTCGCCCGGCCTGCCTTGCCACGGTTCCTCCAGTGTGGAGGTATAGAAGCTGGCTAGGTCAATCGCATGGCTTGGTGTGGTCGTCTCGCGGTGCGCGAGTTCGCGCGGCGCGCTCGCGGGCGGCGCTGGGGTTTCCGGTTCGGTTTCTTCGCCGCCGAAAATCGCGCGGGCACTGAGCTCGGCGGCTCTGATCCGATTTGTGAAGATTAGTTCCCACTGGCTTGGGCTGTCATAGATGCTTCCATTGAATCCCAGGTTGAGCATTGGGTTATGAAGTCGGCAACGTACGATCGGGACAGCGGAGCCAACCAGCCCCATTTGCCGGCGCTTCCATTCGCGGCGGGTGTGGCTCGGCTCGCCAGCCAGCACGGACGCCACGGGCACGGGGCTG
>JANXQE010000319.1 GCA_025356925.1 Limisphaerales bacterium
CCGGCAAGCATGTGGTGTGTGAGAAACCCTGCGCGCCAAACCGGGCTGACCTCGAGGAGATGCTCGAGGCCTGTCGCCGGCACGGCGTGCAGTTCATCGACGGTGTTATGTTCATGCACAGCCAGCGTTTGGGCCGCATGCGCCAGGTCCTGGATGATCCGGAAACCATCGGTTCGATCCGGCGCATCACCTCGGCATTTACTTTTTGTGCGCCGCCCGATTTTTTCACCGATAACATTCGTGCTCGGTCGGCGCTGGAGCCGCATGGCTGTTTAGGCGATCTTGGCTGGTATTGTATTCGTCTCTCATTATGGGCGGTGCGCTGGCACATGCCATACGCCGTCGTGGGCAGAATTCTCGCCCAAAGCGATCGTCCGCAAAGCCCCACTCCAGTGGTGACCGAATTTTCGGGCGAACTATTGTTCCAGGACGGAGCTTCCGCGGGCTTTTATTGTTCGTTCCTCGCCCAGAACGAGGAATGGGCCCATGTCAGCGGCACAAAAGGCTGCCTGCACGTGGAGGACTTCGTTGTGCCTTTCTCCGGCCGTGAAACCGCCTTTCAGGTTCACAACCATCAGTTCCTTAAATCCGGTTGTGAGTTTAAAATGGCACCGCACGAAACTCTTTTCACTGTGGATGAGCATAGCCATGGGCATGCGACTGCCCAGGAATCCAACCTCTTTCGCGAGTTCTCAAGCCAGGTCCGCTCCGGGCGTCTGAACGATGAATGGCCTGATTTTGCTCTTAAGACTCAAATTGTAATGGACGCCTGCCTGGATTCTGCCCGCCGCAATTCATGCGTTACTTCGTTGGACTAGTGACTACGCCAAAAATCCGTGTCCATCCGTGTCCATCCGTGGTAACAGTCTCCAGGCGCTATGGAATACGAAGCTGTCATTGGACTGGAGACGCACGTCCAGCTTAAGACCAAGTCAAAAATTTGGTGCGGCTGTGCCAATGAGTTCGGCGCGCCGCCCAATACGAACGTCTGTCCCGTTTGCCTCGGGCTGCCCGGCGTTCTGCCCGTGGCCAACGAGGAAGCGCTCCGGCTGACCACGCTCACCGGGCTGCTCCTAAACTGCACCATTGCGCCTTTTGCCAAGTTCGACCGGAAGAACTATTTCTATCCGGACATGCCCAAGAATTACCAGATCACGCAATATGACCGACCATCCACGCTGGCAGGTTATGTGGATTTCGAGTTCAGCGGCGCCTTATCGCGGGTTCGGATCACTCGCGCTCACCTCGAGGAAGATGTCGGCAAGAACTTTCATTTCGAACGTAACAGCGGTGTCGACTTCAACCGTGCCGGCGTGCCTCTGATGGAGATCGTTTCCGAGCCTGATATTACCAGCGCTGAGATGGCGTACGAATACCTCTGCTCCCTCAAGGACATCCTGATGTACGGGGGGGTTAGTGATTGCGACATGGAAAAGGGCATGGTGCGTTGTGATGTGAACGTCAGCGTGCGGCCAAAGGGCCAGCAGGAGCTGGGCGCCAAAATCGAAATCAAGAACATGAACAGTTTCAGCGGCGTGCGCCGAGCCCTCGAGTACGAAATCCGACGCCAGATCGAGGTGGTTTCCCGCGGCGGAACGCTGATCCAGTCAACTCGCCGCTGGGACGACGTCGCTGAGATCACGGAAGAAATGCGGACCAAGGAGCGCGCCCATGATTATCGCTATTTCCCCGAGCCGGACCTCATGCCGTTTCAGCCCACCGAATCGTGGCTGCGGGAGATCGCTCAACGCGTGGTCGAATTGCCCCTGGCCCGCAAACAACGCTTCATGCGCGAATACCATTTGCCCGCTGCGGATGCGCAGACCTTTGTCTGGGACGTGCCTCTGGGTGGTTATTTCGAGTCGATCGCCAAACAGGCAAGGAATCCGAAAGCTGTGGCCAACTGGGTTATCAACAACCTGCGCGCAAAGCTGACCGAGGCCAACGCCAGCCTGCCCGAGCTGAGATTCTCCGCCTCCTCGATCAGCGAACTGGCAGACCTGGTCGACAGCGGCAAGATAAGTTCCAAAATTGCCCAGGACGTTTTCGGTGACATGTTCGAAATCGGAGACGCGCCGGGCAAAATTGTCGAACGGAGAGGCCTCGCTCAAGTGAGCGACACTGCCGCTCTCGAACAGTTCTGCGATCAAGCCATAGTCGCCAACCCTGGGCCGGCCTCCGATTTTAAAGCGGGTAAAGTGGCCGCCCTGAACTTCCTCAAAGGCCAGGTCATGAAGCTTAGCAAGGGCAAGGCCAACCCCGCGCTTGTTGGGGAGATTCTGGAGCGAAAGCTGAAGGCATAAGAGGCGCCAGGGAGCCCTCGGTCGCCTTTGCCCAACGAGGGCGCGGCTCCGGGTTGGCGTGCTTAAAGAGCAACTCTGGCGCCCGCAACGGTGCGGCGTCAAACTCGCGTCGGCCGATTGCCAATTGGCAACGGTTGCAGGGTCTGGTAGCTTGAGCGCACCATGGTCCTGACCCGAGAGGAATTGTCGAGTTTGGTCGAAGTAAAGAACCGCGCGCCGCACCAACTGCTGGGCCTGCACCAGCTTACCGATGGAAAGGGCCTGGTGGCCCGGGCGCTGCTGCCCGACGCCACCAAGGTCGAACTTCAGCCTGTCCTTGAAAAAGAGAAACCGGCCATCACGCTGAAACGGATCCCGAAAACGGATTTGTTTGAGGGAACCACGACCAAAGCTCAGCGAGTCTATTCCTACGATCTCGTGATTACGGACAAGGCTGGCAAGGTGCGTCGCGCGCGTGATCCGTATTCCTTCCTTCCCACCCTGGGCGAAGCCGACCTATACCTTTTTGGGAAAGGCGATGAACGCCGAATTTACGACAAACTCGGCGGACACCTCCGCACCATCGATGGTGTGGCGGGAGCCAGCTTCGCGGTGTGGGCGCCTAATGCCCAGCGCATCAGTGTCGTGGGTGATTTCAACCAATGGGATGGGCGGGTTCACCAGATGCGATCGCTCGGCCCGTCCGGTGTCTGGGAAATCTTTATCCCTGGCATCAGCGAGGGAGCGCATTACAAATATGAGGTTCGCAACCTGCACGGAAGCATTGTACTCAAGACCGATCCATACGGTTTCTTCTTTGAAACACCGCCCAAGAATGCGGCGATTCTGTGGGACAATCGCAAGTTTACCTGGACCGACGACGCGTGGTTGACGGAACGCAGGCACCGGGACGCTTTGCGCTCTCCGCTGAGTGTGTACGAGGTTCACGTGGGCTCCTGGCGAAAAATATCGATGGGCGAGTCGCCCGGTTATCGGGACCTTGCCGGACCGCTCGTCCAATACGTCAAGGAGATGGGTTTCACGCACGTCGAGTTCATGCCCTTGGCTGAGCACGCGTTCTATCCGTCCTGGGGTTACCAGGTGACTGGGTTCTACGCGCCGACGAGCCGCTATGGCACGCCCGAGGATTTTCAATTCCTGGTGAATGCCCTCCATGAAGCCGGCATTGGCGTGATCGTCGATTGGGTGCCCGCGCATTTTCCGAGCGATGATTGGGCCTTGGCCAATTTCGATGGCACGGCCCTCTACGAGCACGAAGATCCCCGGCGCGGCGCCCACCAGGATTGGGGCACGCTAATCTTTAACTACGGCCGCCACGAGGTCAGCAATTTCCTCCTCGCCAACGCGCTGTTCTGGTGCGAGCGCTTTCACATCGACGGCCTGCGCGTCGATGCGGTCGCGTCGATGCTTTACCTCGACTACTCCCGCAAAGCCGGGGAATGGCTTCCGAATCAGTACGGCGGCCGCGAGAACCTTGAGGCCATCGAATTCCTGCGGCGATTTAATCACATTACTTACACTGAGTTTCCCGGCGTCATGACCATCGCCGAGGAATCAACCTCCTGGCCGCTGGTAACCCGCCCGCCGTACTTGGGAGGGCTGGGCTTTTCGTTCAAGTGGAACATGGGATGGATGCATGACACGCTGGATTACTTCAGCCGTGATCCCATCTATCGGAAACACCACCAAAATGATCTGACCTTCGCCATGTTGTATCATCATCATGAAAACTTCATCCTGCCGCTCTCGCACGATGAGGTGGTGCATGGCAAG
>JANXQE010000332.1 GCA_025356925.1 Limisphaerales bacterium
GCGGCAAGATGACCGACTGGGGCGCTCATCACAACGATATCGCCCTCTGGGCCATCGGACTACCCGGGCCGGTGGCAGTCGAAGGGCAGGCTCTGGCTGAACCGATACCCGGTGGTTACACGGCGATCAGCGACTATGACGTGAAGTTCACCTATTCGAATGGGGTCATTCACAACGTGCGCACGACCAAAGCGGACAACATTTTCGGCGAAGTCGAAGATCCGGCGGGGCAGAGGAACGGGGTCCGTTTTGAGGGAAGCCAAGGGTGGATCTGGGTCAACCGCGGTAACTTGCGTGCCAGCGACAAAGCCCTCATTGATACGCCTCTGCCCGAGGGCGGTCAGCGGCTCTACAACAGCGAAGACCACATGGGGAACTTCTTTGACTGCGTGCGTTCCCGCAAGCTGCCGATTGCGGAGGTCGAGGTGGGCCATCGTTCTGCTTCCATCTCCCACCTCGGCGCAATTGCGTTGCGAACCGGATTTAAGCTCAAGTGGGACCCATCCGCTGAGAGATTTGTGGGCGACCATTCCAAGGACGCCAACCAGTACCTCAGCCGCGAGATGCGGAAACCTTACGACTACACCTTCGTTTAGCAGGAGAGAAACACGGCGTTCAAGCCGCGTTAAAATTTGGCTTCAGCCCATTTCCGCGGAATACAGATTTCCTGCCAGGTCTAAAACCCTGCCGTCCGGCATTTGTCACCCAACCGTCACGGCGTTGTCACAAACCCGACATTGTGGGTACCCCGGCGGGCATGCTATGCAAGGGAGCGTGAGACCGAAGATCCTCGTCGTCGATGATGAACCTGAAGCAGTAGAACTCGTCGAGTTCAACCTCAAGCAGGGGGGATTTGATGTTCTCACCGCCTCGGACGGCGCGGAGGCCCTTAAGAAGGCCCATTCGGCGCTGCCGAGCCTGATCATTCTGGACCTGATGTTACCCGAGGTAGATGGTCTGGAAGTCTGCAAGATGCTCCGTCGCGATCCGGCCACGGCCAGCGTTCCGATCGTGATGGTGACGGCCAAAGCCGCGGAGATCGACCGTATTTTGGGGCTTGAACTGGGTGCCGACGATTACATCACCAAGCCGTTCAGCCCGCGAGAGTTGGTTTTGCGCGTGAAAAAAATCCTGCAGCGAGGCCGGGCTGCGCCCGAAGAGGTCGATACGTACAAGTTTGGCGACTTGCTGATTGATTCGCCGCGGCACCTGGTGAGTTGGCGGGGCAAACAGGTCGATCTGACGGCAACCGAGTTTAAGCTGCTGACCGTGCTTGCTCAACGGCGTGGGCGCGTGCAGTCCCGGGAACAATTGCTGCGGGATGTGTGGGAATATAATAGCCTGATCGATACTCGCACGGTGGATACTCATATGCGCCGGCTGCGGGAGAAACTTGGCCCAGCCGCAAAATACCTCGACACCGTGCGCGGGGTTGGTTACCGCTTTCTCGACGCTTAGCAAGGGGTTTCGTGACAAGATGCCGCTTGCGATTGACCTCGTTATTTCAGCCTGGGGTCCGCGGACCTTAGGAGCTGTTACATCGGCTGATCGCAGGAGCAGCCGCTGGTTAAAACCGATTGTCCGTGGGTCAGTGTGTTTTTACCGAGATGAAGCCGTCGTGCTGATAAGATCGCTCAGATGCTCTGGCCGTTTTTGACATTTTTCGCGGTGGCCGCTGCGGTTGGCTTGCACCTTTGGTGGCGGCGCAAATTTCAGCAGGCTCAGCAGGAGGCCGGGCGCGCACTTCAAAAGGTGCAAGCCGTGCAGGCCCAGGCGAGCCAGGTGCAAACCCAACAGGAGGCGCTGTTTGACAGCATGGCCGAGGGACTTCTGCTGCTCGATGAAAGCGGCCGGGTGCAACTCGCTAACCGCGCTTTTATTCAGCTCTTCGGGGTTACCACCGATATTCGCTCCCGGACGATCATCGAGGCGCTGCGGCTGCACGAACTCGCCGAGTTAGTCGATGTCCTCGGGACTCAAAAGCAAGTGCTCGGCCGCGAAATGAGACTCGCCCGGCCGAACGAGCTCTGGCTCCAGGTCAATGGTTCGGCCGTTTTCGACGGCGCCGGAC
>JANXQE010000354.1 GCA_025356925.1 Limisphaerales bacterium
GCCGTCGCCCAGGAACGTCACGACTCTGCCCCGGATGGGCCCCCGCTTTTCCTGGTAGGTGAACAGGTCCGCGAGGATCTGGCAGGGATGTTCCTCATCGGTGAGCGCGTTAATGGTGGGAATTTGAGCGTAATGCGCGAATTCCTCGACATCAGCCTGGGCAAATGTGCGGAAGATCGCCCCGTGCACCATGCGGCCCAGGACCCGGGCGGTGTCTTTGATCGGCTCACCCCGCCCAATTTGGATCTCACCGGCCGGCAGAAATACCACCTGGCCCCCCAACTCCCGGATGCCCACCTCGAATGACACCCTGGTGCGCGTCGAGGCTTTGGAGAAAATCATCGCCCAGGTTTGGCCGGCCAGCGGTTGAGGTTCCTGGCGTCGGCGGTGTTTCTTCACCTCCACGGTGTCGGCAAGGATTCGCTCGATCTCCATCCGACTTAGTCTCTCGATACTGAGTAAATGTTTCATCTTCAGGGAAGGTGGTGCTTTCCAGGCTCAGCTAGCTTGCCAGTTTTGAGGCCACGGTTTCCATGACTGCCAGGCCCTCCTCTGCCTCGCCCCGGCTCAAATTCAACGGTGGAAGCAGCCGCAAAACCTGTACGCCGGCGGGGATAGTCAAAACTCCGGCGGCATGCAACAGTTGCGCAAAGCGAACGGCCGGGGTTCGGGACGGATCAACGGGCAGGGTTTGGATATCAGGGGCCAATTCGATCCCCAGCATCAGGCCCAGGCCCCGCGCGCTGCGGACAACCTGCGGGTAGGTCTGAGCCAGCCGCGCCAGCCCTGCCTTGAGGTACTCGCCGATCTGTCGGGCATTGTCTGCGAGCTTCTCTCGCTGGACCACTTCCAGGACCTTGAGGGCGACCGCGCAGGCCAGGGGCGAGCCTCCGTAGGTGCTGCCGTGCGAGCCGGCGCTCAGCAAATCCGCGTAGGGTCCGCGCACCCAGATGGCGCCGATCGGGAAGCCACCGCCTAATGATTTGGCCATCGAAATGGCGTCAGGCAGAAAGCTTCGCGGGCTCGATCCGCCACCGAGGCAGGTTTCGGCGGTCGCGACGGGTAAATCCGGACCAGCCAAGTCGGTGGACTCCAAAATCCGCTGGAAACTTTGAAAGCGGCCGGTGCGGAAGTGGCCATCCTGGACCCCATCCATCAGCAACAACAACTTTTTCTCATCACACAAGCGTCGCAACCCCAGCAAATAATCCGGGCGGGCGGGTGAGACGCCGCCTTCTCCCTGGATCCCCTCGATCAGCACTGCGGCGGTGGTGGGAGAAATCGCGTTCTCGACGGCTGCCAAGTCGTTGTACGGCACCTGGCGGAAGCCCGGGACCATTGGCTCGAAGCCTTTCCTTACCTTCTCCTGCCCGGTCGCGGCGATGCCCGCCAGCGTCCGGCCGTGAAATGAGTTCAGCGTGCTGATGACCTCGAATCGGCCTTCCTCGTGGCCGAATTTGCGGGCCAGTTTAAACAGGCCCTCGTTGGCTTCCCCGCCGCTATTGCAGAAGAAGCATTTGCCCGGCCCGAGCAGGCCGGCCAGCGCCTGGGCCAGGCGGCCCTGGGGTTCGTGGAAATAGAAATTCGAAGCATGGATTAGCTTGCGCGATTGGTCCACCAGCGCCTCGGTAATGGCGGGGTGGGCATGCCCCAGCGCGCTCACCGCAATACCGCTGCCCAGGTCGAGGTAGCGTTTGCCCGTCACGTCATAGACGTAGCTGCCCGAGCCATGGCTCAGAACGATCTCAAAACGCCCGTAGCTCGGAACCACGTGTTGCTGGAAAAGTTTCTGCACTGCCGCCACATCGTTGCGCACGACTGGCGGTGGTGCGGGAACAATTTCTTTCATAATTCGCCCATAAAAAAACGAGAGAGAACTTTAACGCCAAACGCCAAGGAGGGAAGCCGAATGTTGGAAACCACTATCTCCATTCCTTCAGCGGTTCAGTCAATGGAGGCCAATCAGCCGCCTCGCGGATTTTGACTTTTCCCCAGGTGGTGCACAGGTAGCCCAGAACTCTCGAGTTCTTTTGCTTTGCTGCGAAGTCGCTGAACGCCCGCGTAGCTCCCAGCGGTTGCCAACCCGAGGGCCACACCCGAAACCCCTTCGCAGCTAAAAAAGGTACCGACGGGTAGTCGTCCCGCTTCTCGTAGTGCCAATCGCACAGGACGATGTCTTTGGGGATGAGTTCGATCGCTCTGTATGTTCCGTTCTTGGAGGCTTCCCACTCCGAGTAGTGCAGCGAGTCGGCATCCAGGAGCCGATCACCCCACATGAGCATTTCCCGGTTTCGCTGCGTGACGATATGCCCGTGGAGATCATTCACCGCCTTCGCAAACAGCTTTGCCGGATCGCCGCCGCGGCAGCGCGGGCAATATTCCGAACCGATTAGGAAGACCTCGTCCATGCCAACATGGACCGCGTCGGCGTCAAATCCATCAATGAGTTCATCAACGAGCGCGCAGACGACCCGGTTGACCTCGGGGTTTTGCGGGCACCAACTGCGGCAATAAATGTCCTTGTTCTGCGGGAACCGGCCTGGGGTCTCGTCGAATTCCGGATGCTGCACCAGCAGGGGCAGGGTCGTCTTGCTCCACGATTGATGGCCAAGACAATTGATCTGCGGGATCAGCCGGATGCCTTGCGCATGCGCCGCAGCCGTGAGTTCCCGGGCCTGGGTCCGGCTGATAAACGGCACTGACCGAACCTCGGGGTGCGAGTGAAATTCGAAACTGTAGTCCACTTCGACGATGACGACGTTCACGCCGGCCGATGCCAATTTCGGCAACGTCTCGATCAGGGATTTGGCTTGTTCGTCGCTTTGCACCATCAAATGGACGCCACGCCAGGTGGGATTGGCGGATTCCCAGGCTTTGAGCCAGGTTCCATTCTCTATCGTCTTGGAGTGTCCGCCACCGGTTTGGCAGCCCAGCGCAAAAAGCAAGGAACCGAGGCCCAGGGCCAGTTTCATCCCGGAGACCATCTGGCTCCTGCTTCGATTGACCGCGCTCGATGTTGCTGCTAATTGCCCGTACCGACGCTCGCTCGCCATTGCAAAGAGATGTCACGTTCTGACGGCGCGTCAATCCTTTTGCCGGGGCGCGCGGACATTCCTGTCCGCTGCAAGGCCGGAGCGCGAACTAAGTCAGGTGTGGGTCCAGAGCGTCGAGGCCCTCGTTGGCTGCCGCGGACTGGAAATTCCGCGCGCCGCACGGTTTCACCCCTGCCGGATCGACGAAGCCGGGCAGAATCTGCCCTGAAATCGTCAAAAACCCAACCGTGGCGCCGATCGCTTGTCGTTAATTCTACTGATACTAAAAACAAACGAAACGGTTGACAAAAGCCTCAGAAACGATTATAAAGGTCTGATTAAGCCATAAAGCCTGCCTTTTCCCGGCGCGCGGCTCGTTATGAACTGTTATGAAAAAACTCAACTTGGTACTAACAGAAACCTCTCCAAAACCGCGTCGGCGATCCGGCGCATTTACCCTCATTGAACTGCTCGTTGTCATCGCCATTATCGCGATCCTGGCGGCGATGATCCTCCCGGCTTTGTCGAAAGCCAAAACGAAGGCCACCGGCGTTTATTGCCTGAACAACGAAAAGCAACTGACATTGGCTTGGATGATGTATGCCGATGACAATCAGGGCAACCTGGTTTCGAATCATGATGGGGGTACCCACGATTATACTTTGAGCTGGTTCCCCGGTTGGGAGGATTTCACGGTCAACAACACCGACAATACGAATTTGAACTTCGTGAAGCTTTCCAGAATCGGGTCCTACACCAAGAACGCCGGTATTTATAAATGCCCTGCTGATGCCTACAACTGCAAGGAAGGCAACCAACTGATGGCCCGCATCCGTAGCATATCGATGAATGGCTTTATCGAAGGAAATGCTTACGTAGGCGAGCACGCCGCGGGCAGTTCCCATTGGTATGCCGGTTACTGGAGCTATAACAAAGTCACGGATATCCAACACCCCGCTCCCGCCAACCTCTGGGTTTTTAACGATGAGCATCCTGACAGCATCAATGATGGCTGGGAAATCATGAACCCGACGGACCTCAATAACTGGACCGATTTGCCCGCCAATTATCATAATGGGGCGTGTGGATTTGGGTTTGCCGATGGACACGCAGAGATCAAAAGATGGTTGGAGCAGAGCACGAAAGTCAGGGTGGATCCAAGTCACCAGTATAATGGCTTCCCAGCCCCCAACAGCCGGGACATTAAATGGATTGTCGAGCGATCCACCGCGAGCAGCCGCTAGCAAAGTCCTTTTGGAGAGCTGAGTAATTTCAAACGGAGGGCGGGGCGGTCCCATGTGGGCGCGCCCCGCTACCTTTTTAACAGCCCGGCCGCCCCGCCGCCCATCCGCGCCATCATTTTTTGGAATTTGCCCATCTTCTTCATCATCTGCTGCATTTGGGCAAACTTGTTCAGCATGGTATTCAGCTCAGCCACGCTCACGCCGCTTCCCTTGGCAATGCGTTGACGACGTTTGGCGTTTAGGATCGGGGGATTGCGCCGTTCCTGCGGCGTCATGGCGCAGATCAGCGCTTCCGTGTGAGCGAATTCCTTTTCCTGCTTGCTCAGGTCGTTGTTCTTCAGCGCTTCGGCGCCGCCTGGCAGCATGCTCACGATGGATTCCAGTGATCCCAGCTTTTTCATCTGGCGCAATTGGTCGAGAAAATCTTCCAGGCTGAATTGGCCTTTGCGCATTTTTTCTTCCATCCGCATGGCCTCATCCACATTGACGGCTTCGGCCGCCCTTTCCACCAGGCTGACGACGTCGCCCATGCCCAGGATCCGGGAGGCCATGCGCTCGGGGTGAAAGGGCTCGAAATCTTCGAGCTTCTCGCCGACGCCGGCGAACTTGATCGGTTTGCCGGTGACGGCTTTGAGGCTGAGCGCCGCCCCGCCCCGGGCGTCGCCATCCAGCTTGGTGAGGATGGAGCCCGAAATGTTCAACGCCTGGTCGAAGTGCGTCGCCACGTTGACGGCTTCCTGGCCAGTGGCGGCATCGAGCACAAGCAAGGTTTCCTGCGGCTTGATTAAGTCCCGAAGGCGGACCAGTTCCTGCACCAACGGTCCATCAATCTGCAGGCGGCCGGCCGTGTCGAAGATCAGTGTGTTGCGATTGTTGGCGCGGGCAAATTCGAGCGCTTCGCGGGCGATCTTCAGCACGTCGGTTTCGCCGCGATGCAGGTAAACAGGCAAACCCACTTGGCGTCCGAGCGTTTCGAGTTGGTCCATCGCTGCCGGCCGATAGACGTCCGCGGCAACTAACAACGGCGTGCGGCCATGTTTGAGCAACAGGCGTCCGAGTTTGCCGCTGGAGGTGGTTTTGCCGGAACCGTGCAGGCCGACCAGCAGCACGCAGCTTGGGTTGCCGCTCAGCTCCAGACCGGCGTTGGCTGAGCCGAGCAGATCGACCAGTTCGTCGTGGATAATCTTGATGATCTGCTGGCCGGGCTGGATGCTTTGGATGACTTCCTGGCCGATTGATTTGGCTCTCACCCGCTCGATGAAATCCCGCGCCACTTTGAAATTGACGTCTGCCTCCAACAGCGCCTGGCGCACTTCGCGCAGGGAATCGCCCACGTTTGCCTCGGAAATTTTACCCAAGCCGCGCAGGTTCTTAAAAGCGTTCTGCAGCTTGCTGCTGAGAGAGTCGAACATCTGCCTAACCTAGGCCACGCCGAGCAGGTTGACAAGGCCGCGGCGCTTTGGCTACATTCCCGCCTCGCGTTTGGCGTTGGGAACCGGGACCCGAGAACGAATGGCTGCCGCGAGCTGCAAGGCTCGAGCCGCTCCACTCTCATCTCTCAGCCCTCAACTGCATCGTGGTAGGATACCCAAGTGGCCAACGGGGGCAGACTGTAAATCTGCTGGCTCACGCCTTCGATGGTTCGAATCCATCTCCTACCACCACTTTAAAACACAGGAAAAGCAGCCATTTCGGCTCGTATTTAACGAGTGATGCTCGATCGGTCAAGCATTGGCCACTTGCTTTTTTCGACGCTTACTGTCTTTTGCGGACTTTTCCAGAACGATGCTTATAAAGACTACAAAAAGAGTACAATTCCTGTTTGCCGCCGACTCTGCCCCCCTTCGGGGTTTTTCCGTCCATTCATCACACCAAACGTCGCGCCAGAGCAAAGCAGACGCCTGGGCGGGGCATCTTAGAGGTTCAGGGCACGCGCTCTGGACCGAGCCGAGCGGGTCGGTGCCGCAGCCGGCCTCGCCCATCCTGGCGATCGTCCCCGGACCAGACCAACTCACGCCCGTCCCCGGGGCTGGGAAGCGGCTGCCCGGGGACGCCCTCCCCGGCCGTGCCCCCCGGGTCTTGCCGT
>JANXQE010000372.1 GCA_025356925.1 Limisphaerales bacterium
CTTTATGCTCCACGTCGGACTCATTTTGGGCGCCGCCCGGTTCTCTCCTCGAGATAACCGCCGTCCAGGTTTGCTTTTGGTTCGGCTCAAGCTTGGAAGCGAAATGCTCCCATTTGATCTCGAACTGCTTGTTCAACCACGGCACTTCAACTTTGCGCGAATCTAGATAGGCGCGATCTTCACGAACTTGTGTGACGTGAATCGTAAAGCCTCCACGCATAGCCTCGGTGACTGCCAGCTTGACGTGTTGCTGCGTCTGTCCCGGGCGCGTCCAAAAGCGTTGGAGCATCTGGTGGCGATGCTCGATCTCAATGAACGCCCGCCCTGACTCATAGCCCGTGCCCCATAGAGCACTGAACTCCCGGCCGGGTTGGGTTTCCCAGTCAGGGGCGGCGAGGAGATGGGGAACTTTGATCGCCAGCCGGGTCGCTTCCGAATCGAGCACCTGGAGCGGCAGCTTGCCGTTGACCTTTTTGCCGAAACGATCCTCCGTTTCGAGAACAGCGCGATAAGCGCCGGCAGCCAGCTTGAATACGAGTTTTGCCGTCCCATTGGTATCGGTCGTAAAGCCCGTTTCAGTAACTACTTTGCCCAAGGGCCAGTTGTTAGGATTCGACAAATCCGGCTGGGTGCCATCGTCAAGCGCGGTGCCGACGCCGGTTCGCATCATGGGGGTCGGCAGGCCTGCCAAGGAGGCTTGCTGTGGTTTTGCGGGCGCTTGCAGGTTGTAAATCAACACACGACCCTCGGCCACTTGTGGTTCTCCATCCGACGTCCTGGCCGACACCGTGAGCTCGACCGGTGCGGCAACACTCTGCCAATCCGATGCGCTCAAGCTCGCTTCGAGGGCGGTATAACCGACACGAATGCTCTGCTCAGCGGAGCGTGTTTCTCCCGTGTTGTCCGTCACATCCGCGTTGATCTGGAAGATGAAGGTGGGCGCGTTGGTTTCAGCGATCTTCAGGTCGGGCTTCGCCGTGAATTCAATCGTGAAGGAACCGTCCGTGCCGGTCATCACGCTACCGTGCGCGATTTCCTGACTGTCCGACCCGGGCCGCGGCCCGCCATACCAACCCCACCACCACGGCATTCGTGCCTCCCGAACCACGCGGTAACGCACCGGCGCACCGTCCACGGCCGCACCGGCATAGGTCGTGGCCTGCCCGGTCAAACTTGCGGTCTCATTTAGCTTCGCCGCGGTTTTTGGCGCCTTGAGTGTTACTTGGAATTTCGGACGCTTATACTCTTCGACTCGAAGCGAGGCCATACCTTGCGCGCGGCCCTCCACCCGCAGGGTCATTTGTCCCATCAACCGGTCCCGCGGCGCGACGAAGCTGCCGGCGAAGGATCCATAATCATTGGCCCGAGCGGGTTGGCGGGCGATCTCCTTGCCGTTCTGATCGCCGAAAACCACCGTTAAGCTTTCGCCCTTGAGCACCTCGTAATCATCCTTGTCCTGGTCCACCCGCAGGCAAATCCCCTTGTACTGAATAGTCTGCCCCGGACGATAGATGCCTCGATCGGTGAAGAAAATCGTTTGCGTCTGCGGACGGCTCGCGGGCTCGCCTGGCAGGTTGTAGCTCCAGAGATCGTTGGCTGCGGCCAGTTCACGGCCCTGGTACCGTGCTCGAAACAGGTAGCCCTGGCTTGGCCCCGGTTTTAACGCAAACAGGCCGTTCTCATCCGTTCGGAGAGTAGGATCGACGACCCGGTTTCCGTTTTGGTCAAGGTGCCAAACTGAGATCTCGGCTCCGAGAATCGGCTCACCCGAGTTTGCTGCCAGGACGAAACCCTCGATCTGGCCGTTACGGGTGCGGGTGACCAGAGCCAAATCGCTCACCCACACCGGAGCCAGCGACACGATGTTTTCCTTTTCGCTGAACTTCGGGTCGTGGCTGGCAACAATAAAATAGAATCCGGGTTTAAGTGTTTTGGGCGCCTGGACTACCGCCGTCTTTTCTTTGAAATCGGTGGTGGCAGCTAATCGTTCCGCCCACTCGACCACCGGGGGCTGCGCGACGATCTGGCGACGTTCAGCGTCGCTTAAGTTTTCGGGCCGGTTACGCCGTTTCCCAAGGAATGCTTCCCAGTCATACTGGATGGCGCGGAGGTACACTCTATCCACATTGCGATAGCGGATCGCAATTGCAGGACAGACCTCTGGCTGGTTCGTTGCTTGATTTTCGGAGCCTGAGGGAAGCCCCACTCCACTGCCCTCGAAACAATCCCAAACCCGTTCGGTGGAAATACTGGCCGACTTGGTTTCGATTTCCCCGATCAGGTTGCGGCAAAGCCTGCCACCGATGGAGCGGGGAAATAGCTGGGCCCCACGGCCCGCGAGTTGGTGCGCCCTCGACAGATCGCCTTCCTGTTGAAACACCCGGGCCTCATCGAGAATCGCCATCGCCGAAATCTCGAAATCTCCATAGGTTTTTGCAAAAGCGTCTAGCGCCGCTTTATATCGGTCACTTTTGTCTTCGCCAGCAGCGGTATTCCACCCCCAGCTCAAACGAGCAAGATCGGCGTCGGCAAAAGCCAATTGCGGCGCAAGATCGTTTTTGTGGAACCGCAGTAAATTCTGATATATCTGAATGGCGCGAAGAACCGGCGAGGTCTCCTGTTCCCGCTGGCGGCCCACTCCGCCAGTCGGAACCATCGGACTCGGATTCCAAGCCAGAAACCTCTCCACCGTGTCGAAGATGGGGCTGACAGGGGAAAGTTCGAACTCATCTTGCGACTTGGCGGCGGCCTGTTCGCCAGAACTGTAGAATTCCAGGGCCTCGTGAGCGATGAAATCGTAGAGGGTTGGCCGATAGCTATCCGGCATGGTGCCCTTCTGGAACAGTTCATCCCAGGCCCCAATCGGCGTCGCTTTCAACATCGCCTCCGCCTCCAGGGCTTTCTGAAACTCCCGATCGATTTCTCGGAAAAGGCGAGCCAGGTCCCACGTCGTGAAATCCTTACCCGGCGCTGCCGCGGTGGTTGTTCGCTGCAGGAAACGCCACCGGTTCTGTTGAAAGTACTGCCAATACCAATGCGCGAGGAGGGTATCGAGCACGGGAACCATCTCCTTCGGAGCTTTGACCATTTCCGCTTCCAATCGAGTGATCTTTTCCTCCGGCTTATTGCCCTGGATATTGCCTTCGAGCGCGATCTTCTTGCCGATCGCCTTGACGGCCTCGGCGTAGGCCTTTTCCTGGAGGGCGGCCGTGATGATTGGCTCCAGGTTCGTGATGGCAGTCTGCGGCAGGCCCTGCCGGATTGCCTCTTCAACCCGCTTCCATTGCGCTTCGCGCGGCGCGCCAAAGAGCGAGAGTTTCATTAGGACCAGGCAAACTCCGATTAAAGGTGTTCTCATGCAACTCCAACAGTCTTAGACCAAGCCAGTTCACTCGTAAACCTCATAGAGCTTCCTTGCCCAGATGAATTGCACATTCTGCCCCAAAGCCAGCCACGGGAGCGTCTCGGGATGTTGGGAAATCAATTCGAAATACTCCGGCGATCCAAACCTGATGCGCAAGCGTTCGGCATCCGGTGTTTTCTGAGTCGCCGAGTCCAGCCATTGGCCGCCACTTTGGAAAAAGGTTTTGCCGGCCACAAACTGAGTTTGTTGCGAATACTGAACCGCTCGCGTTTGCCCGGGCTGGAGTGCGTCGACTGGGCCACCGGGTGGGCTGGAATTCTGAACCAATCCGTACCGTCTCGCAAACGCAGACTCCGCTCCCAGAGTCGCAACGGCGGGAGCATCCGCCGATCTCAAAGCTAACCCCGACAAAGCGCTCGCCACTCCCGCGTCGCCTCCTCGATCAGCAGTGAACTGATGCCAGCTATTCGCCGCTTCGGCGCGGGCGCTTCGGTCCTCTTCCAACCCCGGCATCGAACGCATCGGCATCGGCACCTCACGTCGCCGTTCATCTTCGACGATCAGGTACGCCGTGTACGGCGTGACGATTCCATACTTGCGCGCCAACTCCGTGACCTCCTCGCGGAGTTCGGCGTTATCGCCGTGCAACCGGATTTCATCCAGCAAGTATCCCACCCGCCGAGTAGCCCATAAGCGCGGAATGAAGTCGTTGTCGGTCGATTCAGCCGGAAATTTTACATCATAAGCGAACTTTCGGCTTCCGCCATAAACGGTTCCTCCAAGAACCACGGCGGAGTCGCCTTGCCCCGAATACCGACCAACCAGAACCAATTCCTCCCCTTTGAAAAAGTCTGGGAGCGGCGAAGGATAGAGGTTGGCCACCCGAACCTCGCCGCTGAACTTCAACTCCGGATTCGCCAGGACCGGGTCCTTAACCTTGGAGAAGAAACCCGAAACTTTCACCTCCAGGTCCTCCTCCGGCAGCACGTATTGGCTGAACCCGCGGGTTTCCTCGGTGATTTTGTCCAATAAATGCGTGTTCACGTCTGTTCCGATGCCGAAGCAGAAGATTCGTGTGCGGCCGTCGTCGTCTTTTTTTACATTCGCGACGATTTGATCCTCGTCCGTAAGCCCGATGGTGGGCCGTCCGTCCGTAAGAAAAATAATCGTGAACGGACGCCGTGCTGGCGCCGCGGTGTGCACCGCCTCGGGATCGCGATCGCCCCGCTCCGGGTGTTGGACCCGGCCCGGCTGGAGCTCGAGAGCTGTCCTGAGCGCGTCATCGATGGCCGTCGCGCCGATGGGTTTCAGGTGTCTGACAAATTCCTCCGCGCGATCGCGGTTCGGTTTGCTCACCTCAACCAGTTTGCCAAACAGCGGTTCGACTTCGGTGGAAAACCGGATGAGCTCGAAGCGATCGTTTTCGTTAAGGTTCTCGACGCAAAATTGCAGCGCTTTCGTGGCCTGCTCGAGCTTCTTGCCCGCCATCGAACCGGAAGTGTCCAGGACGAACGCGACGTCCTTCGGCAAAACTTGCTGATGATTGCTCTCCAATCCAGGCGATGCCAGTAAGAGGAAATAACCGTCCTCGCCCCCGGTTCGATGAGTGAGCAAATTGACGCCGACCTCGTCCTTCTCCGCGGCGAAGTAGAGCGCAAAATCCGCCTCTCCGAGCACGTCGGTCGCCTCGTACCCTGCGGTGGCACGATTTGGCCCGTCGCGCTTGATCTCCACCGAGTGCGTCGGGGAATAAATTGATTTGAGCGGGCGCTTGGTCTGCAGTTCCACCTTGACGCTTACGCTCTTGACCGGCTTGCACGAGAACTTCTCGGTGCTCAGTGGCAGAATGTAACCCACCAGGCCACCGTCTGATTTGAGAAGCTCGGTGTACGAAAGTGTGATGCGCTTCCGACTGTTCGGTTCGATGGGAAAAATGCGGACCTTAAACATTTCGCGCCCGGCATATTCCAACAACGCCGGGTCCCGCAGTTTCCGGACAATATCCTCGTAAATCCGGCGAGCTTTTTCGGCGGAAAGCAGTTCGGCTTCAACCTGTTTACCATCGATTTCCATCGCGAACTTGTCGAGGTGCGCCCCCTTGGGGATCGGGAAAACGAACGTGCCCTCCAAACGGGCGGAGTTCGGGTTGAAGAATTCCTGATCCACGGAGGTCACAGCAACCTGGTCGATGATCCGCGTTTGAACCTTCACGTAATCGACTTCAAGGGGAGCAAAGAGGTGAGGGCGCGGCGCGGGCCCATCAGGCCCCGGCCAAGACGGAGGCAGCGGATTTGGCGGGACAGGTCCCGGCCACAAGGAGGAGTCTTCCACAATAATCATACCCGCACCAAAGGCAAAGTTGCCTACTCCAACAAGCGCCAGCAGCGCGACTATCAAAATTCCCCGTTTCATATCCCGTTAGACGGAACCTGCCGGCGAATGCTCCCGTGGCCCAGATCGCCTGTCCATAAGCCGGACCCGGGCTACCGAAGGTTTTCGAGTGCGCCAGTGCCGTGGCTCTTTTTGGACGCCCGCGACCGAGAGCGGCGCAGAGCCGCCGCACTCCAAAACGCTCCGCGAGGAACCCGAGCGATTCTTGCCTCGACTCAGCGTTTCCCGACCGCTTTGATGCCAGGATGATGACGATTCAACGCGGATGCGTGGCGGTGCTTGGCATCCTTCTCGGGAGCCTTGTCCAAGGCTCAGCAACTGAGCCAACGCTGGTCCTGCCACTATGGCCTGGCGCTGCTCCTGGCGATAAAGAGCCGCTGGCCCAAGAGCAAGACCAAACCAAATCGACCGATAACCTGGTCGCCGGCAAACGACTCATTCGACTGGGGAATGTCTCCAAACCCACGATCTCGGTGTACCAGCCGCCGGTCGACAAGCGAACCGGAGCAGCCGTCGTGGTTTGCCCTGGTGGCGGCTACCAGATCCTCGCGATGGACTTGGAGGGAACTGAGATCTGCGATTGGCTTAATTCGGCAGGGGTTACGGCGGTGTTGTTGAAATATCGGGTTCCGAAACGGGACGGATTAGAAAAGCATACGGCCGCCCTGCAGGACGCGCAGAGGGCGATTGGCCTGGTGCGGCACCAGTCCGCGGAATGGGGAATCGACGCAAAAAAAATCGGTGTGTTGGGCTTTTCAGCTGGCGGCCACCTGGCCGCACTGGCGAGCAATCAGTGCGAACCACGAAGTTATCCTCTGATTGATGGGGCAGATGCCACCAGTTGTCGCCCGGATTTCACCGTGCTGATTTACCCGGCTTACCTCACGGTTAAAGAGCAGGGTGACCGAGTTGCACCCGAGCTCAATCTTACCACCAATACGCCGCCAACCTTCATCGCCATGGCCGAAGACGACCCGATCCGCGTCGAGACCGCGCTTTTTTACGCTGCTGGGCTGAAGAATGTAAACGTCCCGTTCGAGTTACACATTTATCCCACCGGCGGGCACGGCTATGGACTGCGCCCAACCAAGGATTTAGTCACCGCCTGGCCGCTGCGCGCCTCTGACTGGATGCGCAGTCGCGGTCTGCTCGGGGCCAATTGATGCCCCCTGCGTCTCGATGTCATTTCCCCTCGAACGCGGCACAATCCATTCGAGGAAGCCGCCCGCCCACTCATCCTCGCGAAGATACTCGCTATAACGCATCACAACGTCGGCCAGGAGCGCAACGATGAGCAACATGTCCACGAGCATTACCGGAATGCTGAGAGGGCCGACCCGAAAGTAATCACCCGGGGCGAGTGCGCGAATGAATCCGCCCAGCGCTATTTTGCCGGTTCGAAGACTCGTATTGATCAGCACGACAGCGAACACGCCCTGGGCGAACAGGAAACAAAAGCCCACGAAGATCGAGGCTCCCGAAATCGCACGGGGGATGAAACCAAAACGCGTCAGCCGTTTCTGAGCGCCGGACCAGAGAAAGCCCAGGAATGGATAAAAGGGCAGAAGAAGAGAGCGGACCAAGTCATCCCATTGTCCGCCTCGACGCTGCGCCTCGCGAGCGGCGACCGTCTCGGCGTCGTAGGAGTGAAACCCCTTGGCGCACGTGCTCAGGTCATCGGGCCACGGCGCAAGAACGTAACGTGCGGCAAACGGAGGCTGAGCCTTCCGCTTTTCGACCAGGTAGTACTTATTGTCCGCGAAGTAGATCGGCACGTGATTGATCTCCCGCACGTCCCACTCCTCCATGGCGTGCCGCGCGTCTATCACCACTTCCGTGCAGCTGCGACGGACCTGATCCGGTCCGATCCTTATGGTTTCACCTGTTGCCGGGACCATCGTTTCCATTGTTTGTCCTGTCTGATTGACCGAGTTGGGAAAGAATTGAGCATCTCTCAGGCCAACTTCAGCCCAAGTGGCCTAGGCTGGTCGCCAAGCCCGCTCTATTTGCTCGGTGACCAATTCCACCACGCGGGCGGGTTCGATGCGCGCGAAGCACTCCGCCTGGCCAAGCCTTTCACAGGGCGCGTCACGGTGGTCCACACAATGACAGGGCACGCTAATGACGCGATGGCGCGCGCCGCGTGGCATGAAGGATTGGTATGCCCCTTGCTCGCGAAAAAATGAAACGGTCGGCACATCCAACGCGACAGCCAGGTGCAACACTCCCGAATCCGGGCCGAGATGAAGTCGACAACGCAGCAGCACCGCAGCCAATTGCGGAATGGTCAGGTTCTCGGGCAGGATTTGCAGACGTCCATCCTTTAGTAGCTCAGCAAATTCGTGCAACCGCTGCCGCTCTCTTTCCTGCGACCCGGTTGACGCGACGATCACCAATTCCGGGTATCTGACCCACAGTTTGCGGAGCATCGCAAGGTGGTGTTCGAGCGGCCATTCGCGCGTGGGCTTAGCGGAGTTCAGCGAGAGATGGATGGCCTGAGGCGGCACTACAGTGGCCGCCCAGGACAAGCTGGCCTCCTCCACGTGGAGATCGAACCGCGCTCCTCCGATCGGCACACCGCAGGCCGCGAGCATTTGCCGGCGCTGCTCGAACACGATCTCATTTGGGTCCTGCCGGGGGATCCAGTTCTGGATCAACCAACGATTCCAGAAATGTTGCCGCCCGCCTGGATGCGCCACCCGCCATCGGGCTCCGGAGAGGGCCGTCATAAAGACCGTGCGATCCGCGCCGCTGAAGTTGAACGCGACATCGAATCGTTCCTGGCGCAAGGCTCGGACCGTCCGCCATTGCTGCCTCAGCGTGCGTCTCTCGCGCTGCATTTCGATCGCCCAGGCACGATCCACGCAGGGCGCGAGTTGCAGCACTTGCGCGCCCACGGGTGTGGTCAGGACGTCCAAACTCGCCGCCGCGTAGGCGGCTTTCAAGTCCCAGAGCGCCGGCACCAGGTGCACCGTGTCGCCCAGAAAACCCAGGTCCACCACAATTACTTTGCGGGCAGCGCGCGTTCTGCTGTAGAAATGAGCTGGATCAGACGGCATTGAACCAGGACAGCACTTAGCTCAAATCCAAATTTTTGGCGATGCAAAAACCTCTGCCGCTTTCGGTGTGCATGATTTCCGGGGCGGAGGCGCCCCGGATTGGTCGCGCACTGGAGAGCGTGGCGGCGTGGGCCAGTGAGATCATCCTGGTGCTGAACGAAGACGTGTCCGACGGCACCGACAGAATCGCAATTGAGCAGGGAGCAAAAGTATTCCGCGAGCCCTGGAAAGGACACATCGCGCAAAAAAACTCCGCTGCTGAAAAGGCCACGCAGCAATGGATTCTCGGTCTGGATGCCGATGAAGTAGTTTCAACGGCCTTGCGCGAGCAAATCCAGGCCACCCTAGCAGATGAGATCCGTTGTGAGCAGTTCGCGGCGCTCAGCTTCCCTCGACGATCCTGGTACTGTGGCCGCTGGATTAACCATGGAGACTGGTACCCCGATCGCCAGACCCGCCTTTGGCGACGTGGACGCGCCACTTGGGGTGGGCTTGACCCGCACGATAAACTCCTGGTGAACGGTCCGACGGGCAAGCTCCGCGCTGACCTGTACCATTACAGCAACGAAAGCATTGCGCGTCAGATTGCAAAAATCGCGCCGTACCATGCGGAGTTCGTAAAACGCCTGGCTGCCAGCGGGGGCTCAGCCGGGGTTTTCGAATTGGTGGTGCGGCCCGCCTGGCGATTTGTGCGGGCATATTTGATTCGGCAGGGGTTTCTTGATGGCTGGCAGGGGTTTTATATCGCGGCTTTGACCTCCTTTTCGACCCTGACACGCTATGCTCTGGTGCGGGAAGCCGAGCAACAGTCTCGAGCCAGGCCATGACCGCGACGCCCCGGACTGCACTTATCGTTAATACTGCCGATCAGCCCGAGTACTTATCGCGGGTCCTCCATGCCATCGAGGCTCAAAGCGCGCCGCCTGACGAAGTGGTGCTTGCGGATGACGGTTCAGCCGACGAGACCCGGAACCTCTTCGCGGATTGGTCCGCGAAGAAAACGTACAGGACGGCGCACGTGTGGCAAAAGAAAGAAGGATTCCGCCGCGCGCGCATCCTGAACCAAGCGATCGCCACAGCTCGAGGCAGTTATCTGGTTTTTCTGGACGGCGACACCATCCCGCATCCGGTGTTTCTGGAGGACCATCTGAGACTGGCGCGCCAGGGGGCTTTCGTCCAAGGCCATCGTGCCCTGATCAATCAGGAAGCTGCTGGTTGGTTTGGTCTGCGGGATTTCAACGCTGATCGCCGCCGGACGCTTTGGCACGGCCAACTCCAGGGGATCAAGCACGCGTATCGTTGGCCGTGTCCACTGCGCCGGGTTCGCCACGACCTGCGCGGTGTCCGGGGGTGCAATCTGGGCATCTGGCGCGAACACCTCATCCAGGTCAACGGCTACAACGAAGCATTCGTCGGCTGGGGCCGGGAAGATTCCGAACTCGCGGTTCGCCTCATGAATCTGGGCGTGCAGCGGCTCGATGTGCGTGGCTGGGCGTTGTGCTTTCACCTCTGGCATGTGCCCGCTGCTCGAATTGCGTTGCCTGCCAATGATGAGCTCCTGGATCAAGCTCAACGCAGTGGAGCCTACCGCTGCGAGGCTGGGCTGGACCAATATCTCGACCCGCCGCATCGATGAGTGCCGCGGCTCAGCCCCCTCGTCGAACGCCGCTCCGGATCGTTCACCTCAATTCGATGCTCACCGGCGGGGGCACCGACGATCAATGTGTCAAACTGGCCCACGGCCTCTCCCAACTCGACCAGCAGGTCTGGATCGCCGGACCGGACGGGCGCGAATTCTCCAAGGTCATCCGGAATCTGCCCGTGCCATTCCACGCCACGCCGCCGGAAGGGCTTCTCAAATTAAGGTTCATCGTCGCGGCGGCCAAATTCGTTCGCCGCGCAAGCATCCAGATTGTCCATGGGCATCACGGGCGCGACCTTTGGCCTTCCGTTTTAGCGGCGCGCCTTTCGGGCCGCCGCCCCACGCTGGTTCTCACGCGGCACCTGGCTAAAAGTCCCAGCTCGTGGTTCAGCCGGCGGTTCTTGCTCGGGCAATGCGACGCCGTGATCGCCGTTTCACAGTTTGTCGCCAAAGTCCTGCGCGAGGGTGTTTATGAGCCGGAATCGCCCGAGCCCGAGCGTCGCGCGCGCCCGCCGTTGTGGGGTGCTCATTCCAAGATCCGCGTCATCCACGGTGGAATTGATACCGATCGCTTTCAACCAACGGCAGCGGGACGACTGCGCGAATCCTGGGGCATTGGGCCGGATCATTTTGTGTTCGCGGTCGTAGGCGGGTACGATCTACCTCGCGGCAAAGGTCAGCGCGAGTTTCTCCGAGCTGCTGCTGCCATCAAAGAGAAGCTGCCCCATGCCCGCTTTCTGATCATCGGCCGGGGAAATCTGAAAGAGACGCTTCAGCACGATATCGTCGAGCTTGGACTCACGGACAGAGCGTGGCTGACGCCGTACTGCCGGGACATGCCCGGCGCGATGAATGCGCTGGACTGCCTCGTGCATCCCCAGGTCGGCACGGAAGCGTTCCCCGGGGTGGTCCTGGAGGCCTTTGCCTGCGGCAAACCGGTCATCGCCTCCGCCCTGGACGGTATTCCCGAAGGGTTCGCGATCGGCCAGCAAGGCCGGTTGGTTCAGCCGGAAGATGTTCCCGGTTTGGCCGACGCGCTGGTGCAACAGGCGCGGCAGCCAGCGCTCACGATGCCGGATCGCCAGGCCCTCCATAAACGCGTGGCTGACCAGTGTTCCCTCCACAAACATGCCAAAAAGGTCCTGGCCCTCTACACGGAGCTGCGCAGCCCTCCCGGGACCCCGGGCATGTCATAAGCCTCAAAATTCCGTTTGCCACAAGACTTGAAATCATTAGCATCAACCCTCCCTGCGAAAGGGGCAGGCTGAGCGATTTACATGAAAAGCTACGATATTGCAGTTATTGGCGGGGACGGCACGGGACCCGAGGTCGTTCACGAAGCGGTCAAGGTCCTGGATGCGGCGGCGAACAAGTTTGGTCTCAAGCTCAATTACACCAAATACGACCTCGGCGGAGAACGGTATCTGCGAACCGGGGAGATCCTGCCCGATAGTGTCCTGGAGGAGTTGCGAAAATTCCCCGCCATTCTCTTGGGCGCCATTGGGCACCCCAGTGTCAAACCCGGGATCCTCGAAAAGGGAATCCTCCTGCGCGCGCGGTTTGAACTGGAACAGTATATCAACCTGCGACCCGTCAAGCTCTACGATGAGCGCTTCTGCCCGCTCAAGGACAAGAAACCGCAAGACATCGATTTCGTCGTCGTCCGCGAAAACAACGAGGGACTCTACACCGGGGCTGGCGGCTTTGTCTTCAAAGGCACCGCAAACGAAGTCGCCTTGCAGGAAAGTGTCAACACGCGCCGGGGTGTCGAGCGCTGCCTGCGATTTGCCTTCGAGTTCGCTCGCAAACGGAACAAGGAAAAGAAACTCACGCTTTGCGGCAAAACCAACGTGCTAACCTTCGCCTTCGATCTGTGGGAACGGGCCTTCAATGAAGTTGGCGAAAAAGATTTCAAGGACATCAAACGCGACTACGCGCATGTGGACGCCACCACGATGTGGTTTGTGAAGAATCCAGAGTGGTTCGATGTAATTGTGACCGACAACATGTTTGGCGATATCATCACCGACCTCGGTGCGATGCTGCAGGGCGGGATGGGAATCGCCGCCGGAGGAAACGTCAATCCACAGGGCACCAGCATGTTCGAACCGATCGGCGGCAGCGCACCTAAATACACCGGACAGGGCGTAATCAATCCCCTTGCGGCCATTTGCGCCGGCCAAATGATGCTGGATTTTCTCGGTGAAACCGAAGCTGCCAGGACCATTGAAACGACGGTCATTAAGATCGTGCGCGAGAAAATCAAGAGTCTGGCCGCGGGCAAGATGGGCTACACCACCTCACAAGTTGGCGATTTGGTCGCCGAGGCTCTGTAGCGAACGGAAACTCGCCTCGACGTCCCCTCGCTCCGACGAAAACCAGTCGGGCCCATGTTTGTCGTTGACAATGGATTGTCATCGTGACAGGTGTTGTCTTGTGATGATTCCGGAACCTCCAGGGACTCAAGGACAGCTTCCTGCCCCGATCGAGCCGTGCGCCCTGCCGAACGCTGGTGAAGTGGCATCCGTGGGAGTGCTGTTCGCCGAGGTGAACGCCTTGGCAATCCGGCTAAAGCAGAGAGGCAGGGCGATCCCCGGTGGACCAGGAGAGCTCTTAGGTGCAGAGCACGCCGTCTTGGACGTCATCGCCCGGGTCGGCAACCTGACGGTGCCTCAAATTGCCCGGGAACGATCCACCTCGCGGCAGAACATTCAAATCCTGGTCGATAGACTCGCAGCCCAGGGCCGGATTGAGCTGGTCACAAATCCGGCACATAAGCGGTCGGGACTCGTCCGACTGACGGAGAAAGGAGAGCGATGGTTGTCTGCGGGTGAACAAGGACAAAAGCGAACCCTATCGGACATTGGATCGCAGCTTTCCGAAAGCGAGATTAGCGCGGCGGCCTCCGTGCTGCGGAAGATTCACAAACTTCTGTCCGGTGCCCAACAAAAAGATCGAGCCAGGGACCACGCGCATTCGAAACGAGTGGTCAGAGCTTTCAGTCCGGCAAGTCCGAGCGGCTCGATCGAGGCCGAATCGGTGGGCGAAGATTTTCCCCTCAATCTCCTGTAGCGAACTGCCTTGAAAGAATCCCGCGTTTGAAATGATTTGAGCCAGCTTGCCGGATGAACCTTTATCGCTTGAATAATTCCGAGCCCCTCCAGACGGCTATTTGTCTGGAGCGGCCTTCAGCTCTTCGGGGGAGAAATAGGTATTCCGGTCCTTGATCTGGCTGCGGACGTCTGCCACCTGTTTCGGAGTAACCGCGCTGGCTTTGTTGCCGAAGGTGTTGCGAATGTAAGAAATGATGGCGGCGATGTTCTCGGCTTTTTGGCTTTCATCGCCAGCCATTTGGTCACCCATGGCAAGCATCGTTCCGCCACTCCAAACTTTCCCGTTGACCTCGATTGTGCCGGTCGCTCCTTTGGAAACAATCCGAATGAGCCTGCCCGGCCCGGGAGCTGAAACCCATTCGGACCCAGCCAGGTTGGGACAGTTATTTGCGGGATTCCCAGTGCCACCATCCATGTGACAGACCGCGCAATTGTCATGATAGAGCTGCTGACCCTTGCGAAGAAAGTCTCCCTCGCCACTGGGTGGTTGAAATGCAACCACTTCCTCAAGCGCTTGGTAGGGCGCATAGACCTGTTCGTTGAACCATGCCCCGCGCTCATCGAAGTAAACCATCCCCCAATAGAGGAGTAGAAACAACAGAATGACCAACCAGACAGGCACGGAATTACGTCCCGCCGCAGCCCGGGTCGCGTCCGATCCAGAATGGGTCAGCTCGGCACTCATTTCGTGGGAGGAGTGTTCGTCGGCGCGGCGTTGGTTGGCGTCGAGGTCCCGCCTGACGGCGCGTTAGTGTCCGAGTTGGAGGTTACCGCAGCAGCTACGCTAACCGGGGCATCGAACAACGGCTCGTTGGCGCGCAAGCTCATCAAGTAGGCGACCAAGGCGATTGCTTCGGGTTTAGGCACAATCTCATAGCCGGGCTCGGGGCCGAGCTCGGGCGGAAGCGTGAGGGCTTCGGGAGATCGCGTGCCCTCGATTCGGCGTTTCTCGAAGAGGAATCGATAGAGCGGCATCACTGAATCCTTGACCGCGGAACGCGGAGCGTAGAGATGGCGCAAGTGCCAGTTCGCATCGGGCATCCGCACTCCGACGTTAGCCAGGTCCGGGCCGACTCTTTGGGAGCCTGTCATGACTGGATAATCAAAGAGATAATCCTCCGCCACCGTACGCCGGATTCCCCAGCGCGGGATATCGGGTCCCACCGGCACAATCCAGGTAGTCGCTTTTGCGCTGCTGCTTGTGAGTACTTTGACCGCCGCGTCCGCCTCTTCTTTCGTAACGCCCTGACGGATCGTCTTGGGCAAACTCGCCAGCAGTTCTTTGTCTTCAGACTCGGATAATGCGGGCCTGATTTTGCGTAAGGCAACGAGCAACGCGGTTTGATTCGTGCCCGGGTCCGTGAGGACGACGTCACAAGTGGTCCCAGTTTGCCCAACCTGCTGGCTATGGCAATAGGCGCAACCGTTAGCGCGGTACACACTCAATCCCTGGCGAGCCAAGCCGGGTCGGGAGACGGGGTAAAGCGCTCCGGCGGGGATGGTATTCGTCTGCTGGAGTCGGCCCACCTGGAACTGCGGCGTCAGGACGAATCCGAACCACGAGCATGTCAGCCCAAAAAAGGCGGCTAGAAAAATCAGGGGGCCGAAGTTCATGATCGAGCCCCCGCAGGTTTAAAAAGGTCGGCGGTCACCTCGGCATAAGCGGTCGCCGCGCGGGCACGATAGAAACCGAGGACAACGCCGGACAGATTCGCCAGAAAGAAGATGTGTCCGAATAACAAAAGCAGGTCGCCCAAGGTGCTGACGCGCAGGAAGGCCATCGTCGAATGCATCACCACGGTGAAAGGCTTCTGCGGGTCCGCCAGATTGAGTTCTTCGAAAATCCCAGCAAACGTCAGAGGCACGACGAGCAGCACAACACCGGCGGCCGCGAGCCAAAAGTGAGCGCGCACAAGCCTGGGCCAAGGCAACTCGACACCAAACAACCTGGGCATGATAACATAGACCGCCCCGAACAGGGCCATCGTGAAGAAGCCGTAGAAGTTGAGCTGGCTCATGGCGGGACCGAACCAGGTCAGGTTCAACCCCTGGTTCACATCAAGCATCGCGCACCCGGCACGCATCAGCCCGGCGAACCCAAACGCGATTACCGCGAAGATCAGGAACGAAACCTCGGGCTTCCCCTGGACCGCGCGCAGAGAGCAGCCGATCGATTCACATACGTTCAGCCCCACTGCGATCACCGCCAGTAAAAAGAATACCGAGGAAATCGTGCTGAGCACCGGCATCCAGACGGGCACCGGGGCCGAGGTCGGGATGCCTCCCCAACCGGCGGAAAGCACGAGAATCCAGTAGGCGAACATCGCCAGATAATGGCTGCGAAAGTCCCGCCCGGTTAGCTTCGGGACAAAGTAAAAAACCGAGGCAAGCCCCACCAGGGAAAGCCAAACCACCAACAAATTATCGGAATACCACCACGCAATCACCGCCTGGGCAACGCCGCGGACTGGAAACGTGACCAGCAGGAGGTTGGCGGTGGAATAAATCCAGGGAAACCAGAAGAGGGCGGTAAATAAAAACCAATGTGAAGCGGACAGCTTCCGCTCGCGACGTCGGTGGAAAGTAATGGCCCCACAAAGGCCAATCAGGAGATATCCGAGAAACACCGGGGTGGCGGCGTAACTCGGCATCTCGAGGTGTTCGAAGCCTGTGTTATCGCCCGCCAGGATTCCAATCACTCCAACCGCGACGCCGAAGTTCCAAAAGATCGCGCCGACCACAACCAGCCACCGATGTGCGAGCGGCGTGCCGCCCAGCCGAGCGATTAACCACAGCAAGACGCCTAGCCCTGCCTGGAGGCAGAATCCATAGATAACCGAGTTGGTAAAAGCCGGGTGAACTCGGCCGTAGGTGAGCCAGGCATAATCCGCAAGCAAACCCGGAGAGTGAAACTTGACGGACCCGATGAGGGCGAAGATCCAGCCAATCACCAACCACTTGGCGGCGCCGACAAACAGAACCAGTAACGGAAGCCGACAGGAAATGTCGATCTCGGACACCGGCACTGCCTGGCCGGCCGGCACTGCTGTCGAGGAAGCGGGCTGAGCAGAGGGCGCGGTCATGGCAGAAAAGCGCCGGGACGGCGCAGCGTAGCGCGGATTTTCAATCTGTCGTAACGCCGAATTTCATCCAGCTCGCGGGCGGCGCTTCGCAGCTCGCTAAAACACCTCGAGGCCCTGCCGATTACCAATCGGCGATACGGTAGACTAGAAGTCTGCGCCACGGGAGAACTGCCCCGCCGCTGGCGGCGTCCGTTCGTGGAATTCGGGTCTGATCTAAGCCTCATCGTCACGACAGGCAGGGCTATTCAAACTGGCTGGGTTTTTCGGGGGCCTTGGGCGGAAGCGCTGTCGCCTTTTCCACCCGACTGATCAGGTTGGAACGCGCGGCGGCAGGATCCTGGCCCCATTGCTGTTCGACCCAGTTTATGGCGTCGTCAATTCGCAACCGAACGATCCCTTTATTGGCATCGACCCAGCCCGTTGTGTTCAGGGCTTCGACTTCGACTGCGCGCAGTTCAGAGAGGGCCTTCGCCCGAACCGCCGCGCGCTCTTCGCCCAAGGGAGCAGGCTGCGTGTAATGCTGCATGGCCCAAACCAGACCGGCGACGATCAGGAAGGAACCCAGCACGGTGATTAGGTAGGCTAAGCCGGTTCTTTCAGGTCGAGGATCGGAATTCACTTAATACTTCCTCCAAATTGTGGGGGCGCATCGCGCAGACCTTGGGCCTCTCCCAACTCACCTCCAGAAATCTGAGTAGGTACGGGGTGGAACAAGCCCATCGCCTCGATGAGTCTCGGATCCTTGAGCGGAAATGGTGGATGCGCGGCGTACTTCTTCAGGAAAATGAAAGCCACGTAGCCGGCCAGGAACACCCAACACCCAATGTGCAGCCAGAGCCATTTGAAGGGGAACCCATCCGGGTGTGGCACGGGCATGATGTTAAAAGCGAGATCGACCCAATGCATGAGCCAGGCCCAGAGACACAGTGGGACCATGAAAGTGAACTTGTTCTTCACGTCGATTCGCAGCAGCGCCAGGAACGGGACGAAAAAGTGGCCGAAGATGATCACCATGCCGACCCACCACCACGTCCCTTTCTCGCGCACCACGTACCAGAAGGTCTCTTCAGGCATGTTGCCGTTCCAGATGATGAAGTATTGGGCGAAGTGGATGTAGGCGTAAAAAACCGTGAAGGCAAACAGGAGCGAGCCGAGAAAATAGTACTGATGCTCATGAAGCACTTCCGTGAGGACTCCCTGCCGATCGAGAATCATGGTGATGACGTAAGCTGTCGCGAGAGTCATCCAGGCGCTGCCAGCAAAGTAATACACACCGTACATCGTGGAGAACCACTGATACTGAAGTGATTTCATCCACATCACTACCGCAAGCGTCAGGGTAAAAGCGTAGAGGAACACGCCGATACCCGAATAAAAGCGCATTCGATAGGTCGGGAGAGCATCCCCGGTCTCATCTTGTTTGAACGACCAGTAACGCAAGCGATTGGTAAGAAACCACCAGACACCGAAGCAAAACGCCGCCGTGACGTAAAACATCGGCACGGAGAAGAGTGGTTGCTTGGCCGCCAGGGCATGATCGGTCGCAGGATTGGCGCTCATCCAGCCGTAAATGGTTTTGGCCATCAAGGCGATCGGCAAAAACGGCAACGCCATCCAGGGCAGGATTGAAGCGATATGTTCGCAGAACCGCCGGATGGGCACCGACCAACCCGCATCAAACAGGTGATGCGCCAGCACGAGGAACAACGCCCCGAGGCAAAGGCTCAGGAAAAACATGAAAGCCACCAGCCAGGAATACGCAAACTCTTTGGGCGCCGCGAACAGACCTATGAGGGACAGGATTCCACCGGCGCCCATGAGGATCTGGGGCACATTGCGCCACCGGGACAAGTCCAGATGATCATTCGCGGCGATGGGTTTGTCTTGCATAGCTACTTTTTCAGTGAGGCGCGAAGAGCCTCTGGAACGTCGTCCATCGAGCCTAACTGGCTGAACTGGAGCGCCCGCAAATACGCCACAATCGCCCAACGATCCTCGACGGTAACGTTGGCGCCATAGGCACCCATCAAGTTGCGACCGTTGGTGATCACATAGAACAATTCGCCATCCGTCATCTTGACGATGCGCGCGTCGTGAAGGTTGGCCACGACGGCCATGGCGCCGATTTTCTTGGTGATCCCGTTGCCGTCGGCCAACTGCCCGTGGCAGGGCGAGCAGTTAATGGTAAAGCGTTGCTGGCCGCGCTTGAGCAGAGCGACGGTAATCGGCAGCGGATCGCTCTCGACGAAATTCGTCGTGCCGGTCGTGCGTCCAGTCATTACGGGTGCGTCTTCGTATGGATATACTTCGCCGGCAGCGGTCTGGATGGGAGCGCTGCGGGGAATCGTGCCGGCGACCGGCAGCTGGGACGTGCGTCCGTTGGCGAAGAAACCGCTGGGCTTTTGCGGGCGCAGCTTGAGCTGGAATTCCATGTCCGGAAAGATGTACAGAGGAGGCTTGCGGAAATGGCTGCCTTGGAAGCCGAGCATGCCGATGACCGCCACGGTGGACACGACTAGAATCGCAAGGAAATAGCGCATTATTCCTCCACCACCTCGATATGCGGGCTGCCCAGGTCTTCGAGCAGCTTGCGGGTTTCGATTTCGGAATACTTGGGGTCAGTACATTCGATCACCACAAAAAAGCGGTCGTGCGTCACCAAT
>JANXQE010000375.1 GCA_025356925.1 Limisphaerales bacterium
CGCGTGCATCAGGGGCTATCCGGCGACACGCCGGATGAGAAAGCCGGCGCTCCAACACCCCAAGCAGCCGACCTTGAGAATTACCGCTGGCAAAGCCATTGCCGCGGGTTGTTTGAGTTGCCAGTCGCCGCTTGAATATCAGTTCGCCATGTACAGGTTCCTGGAAATGGGACCCAGAAGAATAGAATAGTTGTAACCTTTTAGGGCTCCCCGGCGAATACAAAGGTGCGCGACCACATGGACGACGCCCTCGAACAATCGAGACCGCCATTCTGACGCGCCGGTGATTTTATGAAATATGTTGGACAAATACTGACGCTGATCCTGCCATTGGCCCTCACCTCGGCCGGGAGCCCGATCCAGAAGGAACAAATCGCCGCGGACGCCAAATGGCTGGTTCATCTGGACGTGGACAAACTGCGATCCACCACGGTGGGCGACTACGTTATCAAGCAGGTGTTGAATACAAAGCTCGGCGCCTTGACGCGTCAATTTGACTTTGACCTGGACTGGAACAAAGTCAATTCGCTCACCGCTTACGGGAGCGCGTTTCAATCCAAATCCAGCTTCGACGGAGTCGTCTTAATCAAAACTGAACTGGATCTGCGGAAACCTCTGGACGGAGCGATCGAGCAAACATTGCAAGAAAATGGCAACAAGCGTCCCCCGATTCAGAAAACCCAGGAAGGTCAGGTCACGACGTATTCCCTGAAGGACAATATTTTCGCGTCATTTCAATCGGGCAGGCCGGTGATCGTCGGCAAATCGCTTGATTCGATTCGAAAAGCAGGCGAGGTGCTTTCAGGAACATCGGCAAACCTGGCATCGACCAAAACCTTTTCCGAATTTCCAAAATCGCAAAAGTCCTTCTTTTTACTGGGAGCAGTGAAGGCGTTTAATCCGAACCCGGGGTTTCCCGACCAGGGAGGTGACGGCGAAACGCTCAATCCCAAAGCTAAAATTTTGAAACTGGCCGATAGCGGGCGCGTGGTCCTCGGCGAGGATGCCAACCAACTCTTTCTGGACCTTTCATTGAAAGCGAAGTCCGCGGAGGTGGTGACCCAGATACAGCAAGTCATTCAAGGCATGATCGCGCTGGCTTCTCTCAGCCAACTGGACAACCAGGACTTGCAGCAACTGGCGGAGTCGGCGAAGGTTTCCTCGGCTGGCACCATCGTCAGCCTGAAACTGGGTTATCCGGCCGATCAGGCTGTTTTGTTGTTAAGCAGCAATCTCAACCGGCACTTGGAAGGCAGGAAGCGCGCGGAAGGCAGCGAGGGCCACAAGAAGAAGGTCAGGTCCAAAACGAACGATACGGCGGGCGATCCGGACAAAACCGACGAACAGTGAATGTAAGCCTGACACCCGAGGATTTAGTCGGGCAAGGAACCGCGGACGGAGGGCTGGCTCCGTTCGCGGTTCTATCCGCCCGTCCGGAACCGGCCACGGGGAGGGCGGATTTCGCGCCGAGTCAACCCGACACCGCTGGGGAGCCAACAGAACCGACTGCGGAGCGGCTCGCAGAATGTGCGAAGGCGGGCAGCCTCGATTCGTTCGAGCAGCTCGTGGCGCGGTATGAGAGCCCCATCTTCAACTTTCTGCGGCAGTTCACCGGGAACCATCACGACGCGGAAGACTTGACTCAAGAGACGTTTGTAAAGGCGTATCGGAGTCTGCATCGGTACGACTCATCGTTCGCCTTTGCGGCGTGGCTGTTTACGATCGCACGGCGGACCGGAGCGAGCCATTTCCGTTCTGCCCGCCGTTTTTCAGAGCTGCCCGCCACTGAAGAAAGCACAGAGGAAAGTCCAGCCACTGCCCTCGAATGCAAGGACGAACAGACCTCGATCTGGAAGCTGGTGTGGACGCTTAAACCGAAGCAGGCTGAGGCGCTGTGGTTGCGGTACGCCGAGGGGTTTTCCGTTGCCGAAACCGCGCGGATAATGCGGACCAATCAAATCCACGTAAAGGTCCTGCTGCACCGCGCGCGCACCCGTTTGTCGAGAATCATCACCACGCGCAGGCAGGTCTTGCGGGCCAGAACAGGTTTGCGAGGACAAGAAACCGGGAACCGACAAGGTTTAGAAAAACAGAAAGCTTTTTTATGATCGCCTGCTGGCTTTGCCAAAGAAGCGTCTCGAGGCATGTTGATACGAACACGGCGTTGCCAGAGTGGGCACATAATCACGTTCACGACTGTGCTGCTTGCCGGGAAAGCTATGTGTCGGCAACGGCCCTGGCGCGCCACTTGTCAGCGACCGGCAACGATCAGAGAAAGCCATCGCCGCCATTTCTGCATGGTAAAATTATGTCGGCTGTCCGTTCGCGGAAGCTCGCGGCACCCCGACCAGGACGCAGGGGGTTAGCTTGGGCGATGGCGGTGGGAGCGGCGTGTTTGGTCACGGCCAGCATGGTTTGGCTGCGTCCGTCGTCCGCGCCACGTCAGGACGCGGCAACGACCACCTTACTTCCCGGCGAGTTGACCTTGAACGCAGCCCTGCCGAGCGCGGCCCAGGTGGATCAGTGGACGAAAAGCCTGGACGCACCTCTCGAACAAGAAACGAAACTGGTCCTCCTCGACGCCACGGCGGCGATTAGTACCCTCGCCCGGAATTTCCTGCCGGAAGATCTGCTGGCATCAGCGATGGAAACCGCGCGGCACTGAACGGTGCAACCGGTGATCGAACTCGTGGGGTTGAGCGTGCGTTTTGGGAAACGTGAGATCCTGAAGGACCTCAGTGTCGCTTTCGCCGGCAGGACAATTGGCCTGCTGGGCCCAAACGGAGCTGGGAAGTCCACACTCATCCATACGCTCCTGGGGTTTTGCCCGGTCACGACGGGCACCGCGAGGATTTTCGGGCACGATATTCGGCGAGAGATGAACCAGATCCGCTCGCTCGTTGGTTATATGCCGGAGAACGACTCATTCATCGCGAACATGAACGGGGTATCGTTCGTGCGAATGATGGGCGAGCTTTCAGGTCTGACGCCCGAGGCCGCGCTCGAACGAGCTCACGAAGTGTTGTTCTACGTCGGGTTGGGCGAAGCGCGCTATCGCCAGGTGGGCACGTATTCGCTGGGCATGAAGCAATTGGCCAAGCTCGCGCAGGCGCTCGTCCACGGTCCACGATTGTTGATCCTGGACGAACCGACGAACGGCCTCGATCCGGCCGCCCGGCAGCGGATGGTACGCTTGATCCGGGAGATGAAAGACTCGGGAGAGATGCATTTGCTGCTGTGCTCGCATTTGCTGCGCGACGTCGAGGACACTTGCGAAGAGGTGTTGATTCTGAAGGAAGGCCGGGTGGTGCACTACTCTAATCTTGAAGAAGAGCGCCGCGCGAACAAACACTTCGTCGAAATCGAAACCGCGGGCAACGACGCGGGGTTGGCGGAGGAACTTTCGGGTCTGGGTTGTAAATGCACCGCAACCGGCGCGGGGCGGTTCCGCATGATCGTCCCGGAGGGATTCGAGCTGCGGGAGATATATCGCGTGGCCGCCGCGCGCGACCTGCAATTGCGGCGGCTGAGCCATCGGCGCGATACGCTCGAAGATATTTTCCTCAAAGCGATGGAGGTTGAACGTGGCGGTCTATAAACGTACTTATAGAACCTATTCGGGGGCACGAACTCCTGCCTGGTCGCGCTTTCTGGTCCTGACGCGCTATAGTTACGCGCGGCTGTTTCAGTCGAGGTTGCTGGTCTTGTTCCTGGCCGGGTGCCTGTTTTATCCGATCGCTTGCCTGGCATTCATCTATTTCTCGCACAACGAGCAACTGCTGGCTCTGCTGAGCCTGGGCAGCGCCAAGTTGCCGG
>JANXQE010000462.1 GCA_025356925.1 Limisphaerales bacterium
TTGCGGGCGCAGGTTGCGAGCGCCTCGGTTCCGGCGATCAGCTTGGCTCTGCCGTAAAGGGTGGTCGGGTTGGCGGGCGCCGTTTCGTCAAGAACGCGGTTGGCGTTTCCGTACTCGGCTTGCGAGCCAAGCCCGATCCACTGACGGCATCCGGACCTGGCCGCGAGTTCCACCGACGCGCGTGCCAGGGGAACATTCTCGCTGATTTGAAAATCTGCGTTTCGTTCCTGCCCTCCGACGCCCCGCCAGGCGCAATGAATGAAAACGGTTGGCTGTTGCCTGCGGACTTTATCCACCAGACTGTGGTCGTCGAGATTTGAACAGACCAAAATGTTGTCCTCAACCAACGAACGCAATCGCCGGCGATCTGACTCGGGGCGCAGCAAAACAAGCGTGCGAAAATTGCGGCGCTCCAGCTCCGCAAGCACGGCCGAGCCGAGAAACCCGGTGGCTCCCGTCAGGAGGGCGGTTGCCGCAGGAGCTGTCACACCATCGCCTTGCCGGCCAAGACGTCCAATAACGAGTGAAACTGGCGCGGCCGGTAGCCGAAGGCGGCGAGTTCGAATTGGATTTCGGCCATGTAGCCGAAGCTGAAAACGAGAACCTCATCCACCGGCGACTCTTGCAGCGCGGATAAGCCGGTTAAAGGGATGCCTGATTTGGGCACCACGAGGCCTTCCCGTTTCGGCTTTTTATCCACGAGGTAGCACAGCCGGGATGCGGACCGCATCGCAGCCAGCGTCATCACACCGCGCCCACCGGCGCCATAACCCGCCATGGTCTTTCCGCCATCGGTTACCCGAGTCACGAACTCGTCGAGATTCGCGATGCCGCGCTGGATGCGCTGCCCCTGTTTTTCATAAAATGAGAGCTCATTGAACTCCGGTGGCACCGATGGTCTCGCGGCAGGCATGTCCCTGGCGAATCGCGAACCGCTCGGTGTCGCGACAAAGATCAGCGAGTTGGCGCGGCGGTCGGCCTCGGGCACAAGCTCAAAATCGACGACCGTCATGCCTTCGCGAGCGCAGAGAGCCGAAGCGGTCGCGGTCGTCAGGTAAATCGTGTGTTCGTGCTCGAAGAGACAGTATTCCTGCCGATCGAAAATTTTTTGGAGGTCGTGGATTTCCACCACAAGCAAGCCGGTCTCCGGGTTCAAAATCGAGCGCGCCGCCGCGATGAATTCACGCGGTTGTGGCAGATGATCAAACGTGTAAGAGAGCATTACCACATCCGAACTCTGAAACGCGGCCGGTAATTGCCGCGCTGAATCGGGCGTGAACAAGCCTTGAATCGTTGGAATACCCCGGGCTTCCGCGGCGCGGGTCAGCGCTGAGGAAGGCTCATAGCCTAAAACTTCACAACCGAGCTCTTTGAAGGCAAGCAGTTGCATGCCATCGCCGGAACCGACCTCGAGGACCTTTTTTCCCTTTTGCCCGCCGAAATATTTCGAAACCAGGTTGCTCGCCAGGAGGCGCATGAAATGGCTCGCCGTTTGTGAGCTGCCGACGGCGTACTGGTAATCCTCATAGTAATCACCCATGTCGACGTTGTGCTGCGTCTGCGCCGTCAAACATTTGTCGCAGACAAACACATCAATATCGTGCCGGAATTCCCGTCCGAGTTTTTCCGCGGGAATGAAATCATCGGTCAACGGCATTGCGGGGAAGCTCAGCACGCGTTGGAGACTTGCGTTGCCACAGGCACGACATTGGTTGAGGAATCTAACTTGCATCGACAGGTATCGGGTTAGGAAGTCGGGAGCGCCCAGGCTAGCCTTTTTCTCCCGGCCTCAGCGCAATACTCGGAAATCTGTTCGACCAAAAGCTTGCGAGCCAATTCCGGCGATTTCAAAGTATCACGATACCAGCCGACTGTTTGCTGGATGTTCCTCGAAAAGGTCCAAACCGGCTTCCACTTCAGCAGACGAAACGCTTTGGCGGTTTCGAGGTGCAATAACCTGGCCTCGTGAACGGCGTTCGGATTTGATTTGTCAACCCAGGCGCCGGGCCAGTGGGTGAGAATGCTCTCCACCAACTCGCGTACCGTGCGGTTGGCGGCGCGATTGGGGCCGAAGTTAAACGCGGAGCATAGTTTGCCATCGTTGGTTCTGAGCTTGGAAAGCTGCGAACCAAGCCAGAGATAACCGCTCAGTGGCTCAAGCACGTGCTGCCAGGGACGGTTCGCGATTTGGTTCCGGACGGGAATCGGAAGCCCTTTCCGCAACGCGCGAACACAATCGGGAACGATGCGATCCGTTGCCCAATCGCCGCCGCCGATAACGTTTCCGGCGCGGACGCTGGCGATCTTCACCGGGTGCTGCTGGAAAAAAGCGCGTCGATAGGAATTGATGGCTATCTCCGCCGCCGCCTTGCTGGCGCTGTAGGGGTCGTAGCCGCCCAGGGAATCTTCCTCACGATAACCGCGAGCCTGCTCTCGATTCTCGTAGCATTTGTCGGTCGTGATAAAAACTGCTGTGCAGGGATGCTGGATCCGGCGTAGGCCTTCAAGAAGGTTCACTGTGCCCATCACGTTCGTCTCAAACGTTTCCACCGGGTGAACGTAGGACTCCCGCACGAGCGGTTGCGCGGCGAGGTGGAAGACAAAATCAGGCCGGCTGCGCTGCAGGGCAGCGCTCAGTGTTTTATAATCACGAACGTCGCCGCGGACGTGGTTTAAGCGCGATTTCAATCCAAGTTGGTCGAACAAAGCGGGTTTGGTTTCGGGCGGAAGACTGTACCCGGTGATTCGCGCCCCGAGTTGCAGCAGCCATTCGCAAAGCCACGAGCCTTTGAAACCAGTATGGCCGGTGACAAAGATTCGCTTCCGCTTGAACGCGCCGTCAAAAAGCCGGCTCGAGAGCCGAAGGTTCACCAGATTTTCCATGGCGCCTTGTTTTCAGCCCAGAGCCGGTTCAGGTATTGCATTTCCTGATAAGTGTCCATTGGCTGCCAGAAACCCTGGTGGCGATAGGAATGCAATTGTCCGTCCCCCACAATTTTCGCGATTGGCTCGCGCTCAAACATGATGGCGGGGTCCGCCGTCACATAATTAAAAATCTTGTAGTCGCAGACCATGTAGCCGCCATTGACGTAAGCCTCCTCGACCTGAGGTTTCTCGATGAAAGTGCGGATTGAACCGTCATCTTCAATGTTCAACGAGCCGAACCGTCCGGCTGGGTGCACGGCAGAAATGGTGCAGAGTTTTTTGGAGCGGCGGTGCGCTGTGATCGTGGCGGAGATGTCGATGTTCGACAGCCCATCGCCGTAAGTAACCAAAAAGGGCTCACCTTTGCTCATGTAACGCTGCACCCGCTTCAGGCGTGAGGCGGTCATCGAGTCTTCGCCGGTGTCGGCGAGGGTGACCGTCCAGTCCTCCTCGTTGTGGCGGTCGTGAAATTTCACCTTTGCGGCGCGCCCCAGCGAGAGCGAAATATCGCACGTGTGCCACAAATAATTGCGGAAGTAATCCTTGATCATGTCGCCCTTGTAGCCGAGGCACAGGATGAAATCCCTGTGCCCGAAGCTGGCGTAATACTTCATGATGTGCCACAGAATGGGCTGGGCACCGATCGGCACCATCGGCTTGGGACGGAATTCCGTCTCCTCCCTCAGGCGCGTTCCCCGACCACCGCACAAAATAACAACTTTCATCGGCAACTTTTCACCAGACCAGTCTGGTTTTTCCCGCCGCTTTCGGCAACGCCAAATGTCGCCAGGTCCGGGGTCCGAATTGTCGGCAAGGAATTCGCTGCGTTACTGGCTTCTGCGAAACAGCCGATTGAAGAAGACGCGATAGGCTCGGGGGTCAAAAATCGAGCGCCAATTGGTGACCAGGAACTGGAGCGGAGTCTTGAGCATGGCGTTGATCATAACCTGCCGGGCATGTTCGCTGGGTACGGAGGGATCCAACTCCGGCAACTGCAATTCGTCCCGAAGCCAGGTGAAATAGTTGCGCCAGGCCGTCGCCACATCCACCCATCGTCCATCCACTTCACCCGGACGCCAATCACGCACGGTGATGATCGGCGTCGCCGGCAAAACCACGCTGGCCTTTTTCTGCAGCAACGGGCGAATCATACCGAACATGTGCGGGAAGAAGGTTTTCAAGGTTTCTTTGGCGTAGTCGGCATCAAAACAATCGGCTCGAAAAATATTACTGGAAATCAGCGTGTGCTCGGCCAGCGCGTG
>JANXQE010000548.1 GCA_025356925.1 Limisphaerales bacterium
TAACCCGAGACCGGTTCCCTTGCCGGCTTCTTTGGTGGTATAGAAGGGCTCAAAAAGATGCGTGAGCCCCTCGGCATCGATGCCGCAACCGGTGTCGGATGCCGTGAACCGAATGAAGCGCCCGGGCCGCGCATCCGAATCGGGCTTCACGGCCCCCTCGTCCAGGGTCACCTCGCTGCAGGCAAGCTTGATGTGACCACCTCGGGGCATGGCATCGCGCGCGTTCAGGGTGAGGTTCACCGTCACCTGCTCGACCATGCCACGATCCGCAAACACCGGCGCCAGATGCTTATCACATTCGGTTTCGAGGATCACATGCTCGCCGACCAATTGGCGGAGCATGCCGCTAACGCTGCGGATCACGTCCCCGAGATCCACGTTGCGAAACTGAAGGATTTGTTTCCGGCTGAACATCAAAAGCTGGCGGACCAGATTGGCGGCCCGGTCGGCAGAGTGCCGGATCTCGGTCAGGGACTTGGTGTGGGGCCCTTGCTCACCCAGGCGCATGAGCAACAGGCTCGAGTGTCCATGGATGACGGTGAGAATGTTATTGAAATCGTGCGCGACTCCGGCGGCGAGTTGGCCAATCGCTTCCATCTTTTGGGCGTGGCGCAGTTGGCGCTCGGCTTGCAGTCGGTCCTGGATCTCGCGCCGAAGGTCCTGGTTGGCTGTTTCCAGTTGCTGGGTGCGCTGGGTCACCATCTGGCCTAATTCGTCCAGCTTTAAGTGCGCCTGGCGATTGAGCTCCCACTTGTGGCTGAAGGCGCAAGCCAACTGCAGCACTTCGACGTTGTCGAACGGTTTCTTGAGTATGACGAGGTTGTCAGACGCCCCCAGCTTCCGAATCATCTCCTCCCACGAGTAGTCCGAATAGGCGGTGCAGATCACGACCGGCAATTCCGGATAGACCTGCCAAATTCGCAGGATAGTCTCCACCCCGTCCCAGCCAGGGGGCATGCGCACATCCACAAAAATCATGGCATACGGCCGTTGGGCCGCGAGAGATTGCTCGACCTTGGCCAAAGCCTCCTGCCCCTGGTAAGCCGAATCAATTTCGAAGCTGGCGGTGAGGACCGGAGCAACCTCCTCTCCGAACAAGGCAGCTTCGGCGCTCCTCAGGTCGCCTTGAGGCTCACGCGCACCGCCGAGGACCTTGCGAAAATCATCATGGATAGCGGGGTTATCATCCACCACCAGGATCCGATGGTTGGCGGGCGGCGGCACCGGCGGGGCTGGGGCTACGGTGGTGGTGCCCACGCTGGGCGAGCGATTGACCGGATAGCTTGCCGTGGTGGCCCGACCGGCTTGCGCCCGGTCATGCTTTGGCTCAGCCTCGAGGCAAATGGTTGCTGTTTCCGCGTGCATGCTCTTGGTCGATGGCCGGCTTAGGCGCAAACGTTCACGCTGGACAGGTGTGTCCAGCCTGTGGACAGGCCCCAGAAATCACGCCCATCCAACCGAGTTAAAGCAAGAGGCGAGCCAAGTCGAAACCTCGCAAGGCCTGGTGCGCCTGCACCAAACCACAAGCGGCGCATTCCCGCTGTGTGGACCTCGAAATGGAATTCACTCGCCCGCCGAGGAGCCTTTGGGCAAATTTAACGGTGTTGGAAATGCACTCGAAACACAGGGCGACGGCGGCCCGCGCCGAGGTGGAAAAAAACTCGGCGGCGCTCAACTCAGTGGGCGCGGCCGTGTTCCTGACCGGGTTAAAGATATCCGTGGGGTTGATCAGCGGCAGCCTGGGAATTCTGGCCGAAGCCGCGCATTCGGGTTTGGACTTTTTGGCCGCCATCATCACGTTTGTCGCCGTGCGCGCCGCCAGCAAGCCGGCGGATCCGGGCCACACCTACGGTCACGGCAAGGTGGAAAACCTCTCGGCGCTCGCCGAGACGTTTTTGCTGCTGGCGACTTGCGTCTGGATCATTTACCAATCCGTAGACCGCCTCCGGGACACCCAGGTCAAGGTCCACGCTTCGCTCTGGACGTTTGGAGTCATGGCCATCTCAATCATCATCGACCTCTCGCGCTCCCGCATGCTCTATCGGGTCGCCCACAAGCATCGCAGTCAGGCCCTGGAAGCCGACGCCTTGCATTTCAGCACCGACGTCTGGGGTTCGGTGGTCGTCATCCTGGGCTTAGCCGGAGTCAAAATCGCCCAGTATTACCCTGAGCTGGGGTTCCTCCAAAAAGCCGACGCAGTGGCGGCCCTGATGGTGGCGGCCATTGTTGTGCTGGTCAGTGGCAAATTGGGGGTGCGCACTGTCCATGCCCTGTTGGACGCGTCACCCGAAGGCGTTGCCGACCAGATTAAAGCCCGCGTTGAAGTCCTGGACAACGTTTTCGATTGCCACGCCGTCCGCGTCCGACATTCCGGGCCGCAATATTTCGTCGACCTGCATATCACCCTGGACGGAAACCTGCCGCTGCATGCCGCCCACGCGCTCACCGAGGAAGTCGAGCGGGTTGTTGAGCGCCTCCTGCCGGGTGCGGATGTCACGGTTCATCCGGAGCCAACTTCGGCGCCCGCCGACCCAGTGTCCGGGGCTAAACCCAAAAGTGGGTGACCAGAGGCAACTCCGAAGGCACTGGCCTGGCCGTAATCCCCAAAGGGATTCAAATATCGGACCTCCGAAAAACATTGCGAGTACCACTTTGAAGAAAAACCGCGCGAGATTTCGCGCGGTTTTTTCGCACCCCAAGCCCTTATCGGCTGCTCAAGCCTTTGCCAACTTGCCAAACCGGTTGGCAATCGCCAGGGCCGGATCCAGTGGGACCTCCTGGCGGCTTACTTGCGCCGGGATGCTGATCGCCGGCACTGAACGAAGCTTCTTGTTTGCGAATTGCGGCAGGTATCGGCGTTCCGCCTCCAACATCTCGGCAACCATGTCTCGAATCTCCTTCAGAGTGAGCACAGCCGAGGTCAGGGGATCCAGCGCGACCGCTTGCATCACCAACTCCGGATCCCCGGTAAAACTGGCTTCGACGGCTAAGCCCTGCACCAGGATGTTGGTCATGTTAAGCGCGGCACACTGGGGGGGCAGGCTTCCGACCACGATCGGATGGAGGCCCAGTCGATCGACAAAGATCGGCACCTCGACGCAGCAACCGGCCGGCAGATTCGAGATGTAACCATCGTTACGCACGTTGCCATTGAGGCGGAACACCTCGCCGGTTTCCCTGGCTTCGATGATGTGCGAACAGTACTCCGCGCTGCGCGCGCCCAGCGCGGTGGACTCAATCGACAACGGGTCAGTCTTGGCAAATTTCTCAGCCAGCATGGCGCAGTACTTGTAATAGGCGCCGGTTTCGCCGCCAAAGGAAGGTTCGTCGCAGTACAGCTCCAGCGCTTTCCGGTTCTTGCGAAAATAGGGCAGGTACTCCGAAAGATGGCCCGTGCTTTCGGTCATGAAATATCCAAAGTGTCGCAGCACCTCGCCGCGAACTTTCTCGTTCACATAAAAACCTGGCTTCTCGAAATTCGCTTTCAGGGTCGGATAGAGATCGCGGCTGCCGTGCTGGAGTCGGAGGAACCACGCCATGTGATTGATACCGGCCGCGACAAAATCGATCTCGTCTTTGGGGACGCCGGTGTAGCTGGCGATTAAATCCATCGTGGTCTGGACGCCGTGGCACAGGCCCACGAACTGCAGTCCTGGAACCCGGCCCAATGCCCAGCAGCACATCGCCATTGGGTTGGCATAGTTGAACAGGATGGCGTTGGGACAGAGTTCCTGCATGTCCCGGGCGATCTCCAACAATGCTGGAATATGTCGCAGCGCCCGAAAAACGCCGCCGGGCCCGAGGGTATCGGCGATGCATTGATCCACGCCGTACTTCAGAGGAATCTCATAATCCTGCCTGAACTCTTCGACACCGCCCGCCTGAAGCATGACGACGACATAATCGGCGCCTTTGAGCGCTTCACGCCGGTTGGTCGTGGAGACTACCGACGCGTCAATGTTGTTGTCCCGGATCATCCGTTCCACAAACGCATGCATCTTGTCCAGGCGCGTCCGCGTCAGTGCCATCAACCGATACTCGCTGCCCTTGAGCGCGGGGGTCGCCAGGAAATCTGACATCAAGGTTTTGCAGAATACCAGACTGCCCGCTCCGATCATCGCAATTTTGGCCATAACTGGACTTGGATTGAAGGTGTTAGGTTTAGACCTTCAGACTCTCGGAGCGGGACCGGCGCCCTGTCAAGCGCGAAAGGCTCGGGCACGCCAGAACCGGTGCATCCGCAAGTTGTCGGTAAAT
>JANXQE010000552.1 GCA_025356925.1 Limisphaerales bacterium
GCATTGGTGTTCGCGCCAATGAATGTATTGTAGAGCATGTGCAGTGAGAGTGTCAGATTAGCCAGCCCGGCATCATTATAGAGCGCGACCACCTGGGAGTGATTCCCGGGCAAAGTATTTTGCACAAACACATTCCCTCGCAAAGTCATGGTCTGAGCGAAAGGTCCTGCGCCGGTGAAATCATCGTCGCTCATCAAGTCGCCTTCGTAATTCTTTGCCCGGGCAAACCAATTGTACTCCAGGGTCACCTCACGACATCGGATGTGGAAATTCTGAGCCTGCACACTGTCATGCACGTAGCAGTACCTCAGTGTCAGATAGCCGCCGTACACGTAGATATTATGAGTGGGGGAGGACGAGGAGGCGTTGGTGTTCCCGTTGGCAGTGAACTCGCAGAATTCGACTGTGGCCTGGCTGTTTTGGGTGCCGCCTGTGAGCCCATCGTCGTTTTGATCGAAGACACAATCCTTCAGGTAGAGGTTAGTCGTGCCGTTGTAATAACGGACGCCGGCGGAGTTGAACGAAGCCGTGCGGCAATGGCGGAACACAATCCCCGAGATACTGTAATTTTGGGCTCCGCTGAACTGCCAGCCGCCGCGGCCACGGTCGCCGGCGGTGTAACTGCCGGGAGCGTTTTCGACCAGCGTCGTTCCGAAATCCCAGACCGGCGGATGGGACGGATCCTGGGCCCGGATGACAATAGGGTTAGCCGGGGTTGCCTGTTTAGTGAGATAGACCCGGAACGCGTAGGTGCCTGACGAGAGCACCACCTCGTCGCCCGGGTTGGCTCCCTCGATTTTCGCATAGGTGTCATTGGTAGTGACAGTGATGAGCGCAGCGCTGAGCGGGGTGGCTAATAAACCCAATGCGAGTGCAACAGGACCAGTCAGCCGTTGGATGAAGCGGGGGGGATATTTCATGAGCCTGGAATGCAATCAGCATCAATTGTGCCAGCGCACGGGGTGGGTTTCTCGGAGATCCGCTGAGGATCGCTCAGCCGAATTCGGCACTTTTTGTGCGTGCAGAGCGAGGGCAGGCAGAATCCCCAGCAGGGGTACGTGCGCGCGCAGACAATGCTCACCGAGGGCTTGACCTAGCCGGTTACTTGCGTGTTGACCTTGCCGGGCCAGCCGATTTTACTGCTTCCATGCGAAGCTTCGTTCCCGCGATTTCTGCCGCCGCCCTGTTTCTGTGCGGGTGCGCTGCTCATCGAGGGAGTGGGCCTTCGTTCAGCGATGTCCCCGTGGCGGGCAGGCCCTCGGTTTCCTTGCCAAACGACAGACTCATCATGACGCCCGACGATGTCCTGGTTGGGAAAGTGGCCCGAGTCAATGTTGACGGTCGTTTCGTGGTAATGACCTTTCCGATTGGCCACCTGCCCAGTCTCGACCAAAAACTCAGCATCTATCGACGCGGATTGAAAATGGGAGAGGTGCGAGTAACCGGTCCCCAGCTCGATGACAGCGTGGTAGGCGATCTCGCAGCCGGTGATGCCCGGGCTGGCGATGAGGTTCGGGCTCAATGACTTTCCTGCCGATCGTCGCGCGCGAACTCCGCCTCGCGGCCCGTCGCCGCGGCACCTATTGGCTGCGCTCGGGCGCGGCGCTGGTGGTAATGATCGTTGGCACCTGGCTTTTTCTCGTTCTGCGAGCAGCGCCGCCCAGGGAGCTCGCGATGACTCTGTTTTGCGTCCTTACCGGGGGCGCTGTCCTCTTTGCTCTGATGAGTGGTCCGGGTTCAACCTCCGATTGCCTGAGCGAAGAAAAACGGGAAGGGACTCTGGGCCTGCTTTTCCTAACGGACCTGAAGGGCTACGACGTGGTTCTCGGCTAGCTGGTGGCCGGTTCGCTGAATGCCTTTTACAGTGTTGTGGCGGTCTTGCCGATGATGGCCATTCCAGTGCTAATGGGCGGGGGCATCACGCTCGCCGAATTCAGTCGCATGGCGCTGGTGACTGTCGATGCGCTTTTTTTCTCTTTGAGCATCGGGATATGTGTCTCGTCCATGTGCCGATCGGCGCAAAAAGCGGCGGCGCTCACGTGGCTGCTCATTGTTTTTTTCACCGCGGTTCTGCCGGCTGGTGGCGCCGTGGTCGCTGCATTGGCCAAGACCCGAGTTGTGAACCTCCTGTTCCTGGCGCCCAGTGTGGGATTCTCGTACTACCTGGCTTTGGAGGGGCCCTACCAAAGCTCTAAAGCTGGGTTTTGGTTTTCGCTCGCGATGGTGCAGGGGGCTTCATGGCTCTGTCTGGTCCTGGCCTGCCTGATCGCGCCGCGTTCATGGCAGGATCGGCCTCCCGGCGACAATCCGCGGCATTGGCGCGAACGCTGGCAGACCTGGACTTACGGTGATGGCGTCGAACGGAACGCGTTGCGGCGGCGGTTGGTGGCGCTTAGTCCGATCCTTTGGTTGATTGCGCGGATTCGGTCTAAGCCCGCGATGGCCTGGCTCGGTCTCGGGCTGGTCGCCTGCGCCTGGGCCACCGGATGGTGGAAATTTCGCCGCGAATGGCTCTATGAGGGGGTTTACCTGAGCACGGCGGTTTTCGTGAATCTGGGCTTGCGGTATTGGTTCGGCAGCGAGGCGACTCGCGCGCTGGCGGAAAACCGGAAGACCGGCGCCTTGGAGTTGCTTTTGTCCACTCCGCTTCAGATCGAGGACATCTTTCGCGGTCAATGGCTTGCGCTCAAGCGACAGTTCCTCGGGCCGCTCATCGCGGTTCTGATGGTGGAGTGTCTGTTTATGCTGACGACGGTGCGCGAGGCTGTCCCAGGCGAGGAGCGCGTCTTTTGGCTCGCACTCTGGACCGGCGGGATGTTGATGTTGGTGGCGGATTTGGTGGCACTATATTGGGTGGGGATGTGGCAGGGATTGACGGCGAAGAATTCGTTGCGAGCTGTCGGTGGGAGCCTGGCCAGAGTGCTGATCGTGCCCTGGATCGGCTATGGTCTAGTTCTCTTGATCCTTATTCTTGTGGAAATAGGAGGCCGCTCTTACCGGTCGAGTCCGAGCTGGAAATTTTTCCTCGGGCTCTGGTTTGGGCTGGGTATGACGGTAGATTTTGCCTTCGGTGCCTGGGCTAGACAGAAGCTGCTCACGGAATTTCGTCTGGCCGCTCAGCAACAGTACGGGGCGAAGCGCGAGTTTTGGAGGCAATGGTTTGGCAGTCTCAAACCTCACCTCTCCGGCATAGCACCCGGTAATTGGGATCCTGGAGCGTGACCGTAACACTTCCTGTACATTTATGGGACAGCCCGACGCGGGCGTTTGATTCGAGCGCTTGGCAAGGTGGCATTGGGGTTGCTTTACTGGGTGGTTGTTCAAAACTCACGGAAGCGCTATGACCGCGGGTAATAACTATCGGTAGTTCATGCAAACCATTCTTGAGACGAAAAACCTTCGCGTCGAGTTCAAGGCTCAGAGCCCGAGCCGAGGGACAAAGATTGCCCTCAAGAGTTTGAACCTGAAGGTTTGCGCCGGAGAGGTCTTCGGTTTTTTGGGACCAAACGGCGCCGGCAAGACCACGACCATGAACGTGTTGCTGGGGTTCGTCAATCCGACTGGCGGGAACGCCTTTCTGTTTGGCGTCGATGTCCGTGAGCCCATCGCCCGACAGCGCATCGGCTACCTGCCGGAATTGACCTATTACTACAAGTTTCTGAATGCTGAGGAGTTGCTTCGGTTCTACGGCCGGATTTTTGGGGTGCCTCGAGGCGAATTGGATCGGCGCATCGACGAACTGCTG
>JANXQE010000562.1 GCA_025356925.1 Limisphaerales bacterium
GGAGCGGCAGTTCAAGTCGCTGCTGATCGAGCGCAGCAAGAAAAACTTCCGGCTGACGGCCGAAGGCGCGGTGCTCTACGATTACAGCAAGCAGATCTTGCAGACCTACGACGGTCTGCACAGCAAACTGCAGGAGATCAAGGAGATCATTTCCGGCAATATCCGGGTGGCGACGATTTACAGCATCGGCTTGCACGTGCTGCCGCCCTATTTGAAGAAGTTCCTCAAGAGCTACCCCACCGTTAATGTGCACGTGGAGTACCAGCGAGCGAACCAGGTTTATGAAGACGTCCTGAGCAACGTCGTGGACCTTGGGTTGGTGGCGTATCCGGTGCGGGATCCCAAACTCGAGTTGGTGGCTTTGCGCAAGGATCCCCTGGTGGTTATCTGCAATCCGCAACACCCTTTCGCCAAGCTCAAAGGGCTCAAGCTCAAGGCCCTCAGCGGCCAAAAGCTGGTCAGCTTTGAAAAAGATATCCCGACGCGCAAAGCCCTGGACAAGATCCTCAAAGAGCATGCCATTTCCGTCCAGCACGTCATGGAGTTCGATAACATTGAAACCCTGAAGCGCGCCGTCGAGATCGATTCAGGGATAGCGATCGTCCCGCAGGAAACGGTACGTCAAGAGGTCACCAACCGAACTCTGGCGGCCGTCCCGTTGGAGGATGGAGATTATTCCCGGCCCCTCGGCGTCATTTACAAGAAAAACAAAGTGCTTTCTCCCGCCATCAAACAGTTCATTTCCCTGCTCAAAGAAGCGCCCTGAAAGCAGCGTTGGCGGCCTCGCTCGGCGAGGTCAGCTCTTCAGTTTCAAGTGGGCGATGCGGAACAAGGCGCCGCCAGGCTGGTTGCCGGTGCATTCGATTTCCCAGCCATGGGCCAGCACAATCTGCTGGACGATCGCCAGGCCCAGGCCGGTTCCAGTCTTTTGGGTCGTGAAGTACGGCTTAAAAATCTCGGTGCGCCGCTCTGGCGGAACGCCGGGTCCATTGTCACGCACCTCCAGGATCCCCTCGCTGGCGCTGTGGCGTTGGGCGACAATCTGGATCTCGCCATTTCTGCCCACCGCTTGAATAGCATTGAGGAGCAGGTTGAACAGCGCCTGCCGAAGCATTTGTTCATCCGCCTCGATCGTCAGCGGCTCACCGCGAATTTCCAGCCGAATGCCTTTTTCTTCTTGATCGTAGCTCAGCGTCCGCACGACGTCGTTGATAAGCGAGCCCAGGGCGAGCACGGAGCGGCGCACTTCACGCGGCCGGGAATAGTTGATGAATTCATTCAGTTGGGCGGCCACCTTGTCCGCCTCGTTGATGATCTCACGCGATTTCTGCTGAATCTCCGGGGCGGCTTCAGGTTTCCGGGAAATGATCTGTGCAAGCCCCCGAATGATGTTGAGGGGATTGCGCGTTTCGTGCGCCAGCCCGGCGGCAGCCAAATTCATTTCCTTGAGATGGGTGTTTAACTCGCTGGCCCGGACCAGGCGAATCTGGAGGTCCGAGGAGGTGACCAGGTTGCGCCAAGCCACACCGGATCCAAAGGCAGAAAGGGTGGCGAGAAACACGATCATCAAGCGCAGCCAAAGATCGCGCCTGGAGGCCGCGTGAAACGACTCTATTGACATCGCCAGCACCAGGTCGTGCAGCGCCCGGTTCTCAACCAGGGACTGGTATTCGCTCTCGCTCAAACCGCGCAGCCAGGGGGGGCGTCGGAACCGGGGCGCACCCTCGCGCGGCCGGCCCTCGCTCTCGGGCCGGGCAACACCATTCGAAGCGGGACTGGCTGACAACCCGGCGACGCCCCTGTCAATTTCCGGTGGCGGCGGGCCGCCGGGGGGCGGTTCGGCACCGGGTTCGCGTCGGGGGAACGGCCGGTTCCGAAGCCCCTCGGGGAACCGGTTGGTGAGATCGCGCAGCGGCGGAAGGACCACCGTTGGGTTGGTGCCTCCTTCCCAATTAGTACTGGCGCCGAGGTCCACGATGTTCACGAAGGTGACGTTGAGCTGGCCCCAATGTTCGCCCTGCTGCAAGATGTCTTTTTGAGTAACATCGATCGGCCGCCCGGCGACAGCGATCTGTTCACCAGCCGCATTGAGCAGAACGATCGACGTGAGTTCGCTCGATTTGACCAGTTCGTTGGTGCGGCCGTTCACCAATTCGTTCAGCACGAGCTCCAAGCGTTCTTGCGTGACAGCGCCCCGAAACTGCATGCCCCGGATGCAGGCGCTGATGGTATTGGCGATGTCCTTGGACCGGTTACTCAGGTCAGCCTTGGCCGCGGCTTTGAACCGATAATGCTCCTCCGCTTGCCACACCACCACCAACGCCCACACTGCGGCCAGCACCACATAGATCGTTAATGTGCGGCGTCTCAGTTCCATCTTATTTCTGGTTATGCGGCCGACCGGAACCCGCCGGAGCGTTGGTCGTCGGAGGCAGCTCCTTGAACGGGAGAGTATCGAGGTATTTGCTGAGCTCCTCTTCGGTGAGCGCCTTGATGGCGTCTGACTTGGCCTTTTCCCGAGAGGTCAGCGCTGCCAATTCGGTGGGGCTCTGGACGATGTGCGGCGTAAGGAAAATCAGGAGCTCGGTTTTCGACTCGCTCTTCTGTTTTCGCTTGAACAAGTTGCCCAGCAACGGAATATCGCCCAGGAATGGGATTTTGGTATCTGTCTGAGACTTGTCGGCCTCGATGAGCCCGCCAATAATGACTGTCTCGCCGTCAGCCGTCACGGCGACCGTATCGGCCGAACGGACGTCAATGACTGGCGCGCTGACCCCGGCGGAAATGGGAATTGTGAGGTTGGGATCAATCGAAGAGATCTGAGGCGAAACCATCATTTCGACCATCCCATCGGCTGTGATGAAAGGGGTCACTTTCAATATCACACCGACGTCGCGATAGCTAATCGCGTTGATGGGGGTCCCGTTCAAACCGTTGTAGGAAACACTGGTAATCAGGGGAACGGATTGGCCCACGGTAATGGTCGCGGGCTGATTGTTGCGGGCCAGGATGGACGGACGAGACAAGACCTTGGCCTTGCCGGATTGTGCAATCGCTCGCAAAGTTACTTGATAATCCTTGCCGAGAACTTGATACAACCCTGCGCCGGGCTGAGTGATCGGGGAGACTGGCGCAAAGCTCTGGATCGGCTGGCCGAACTGGTTCACATTCGTTGGGGAGAACACTGAACTCAGACCCGACAATCCGAAACCATTGACCGCGCTGACGCCGCTGACAACGCCGTTCATGTTCTCCCGGCCCCAGCCGCCTTCGAGGCCGATATCCAAATCGTTATTATGTGTCACTTCGACAAACACCACCTTGATGAGCACCTGCGGCTTGGGCCGATCGAGGTTCGTTAGCACTTGGGCGATGTAGCGAGCCGTCGTTTCGTCGGCAATATAGACCACGCGCCGCGTTTCGGGGTCGATGGAAAAATAGGCGTCGCCGATGGTGCCATTGTTGGGATAGGTCCTCGCGCTGGTGCTGGCGCTGCTGCCAGTGCCGCCACGGCCGGCAGTGCCGGCCCCCCCCGCCCCTCCGCCAGTTCCACCTCGTTGCTGAGCGAAAACCGGCAGCGCCCCGCAGAGGGTCAGGACGGCGCTCAGATAGAATCTCAAGGGTAAATGTCGTTTGGTCATGTGTGCCTCATTAGGTGAGCGGGGTTGTGGTTGTATCATTGCAGGAGACTATTGACCAAAGCGTCCACCAGTGGAGCTGCCGGAGGAAGAGCCAAAGCCCGTGGTGTTTCCGCTGGTGGATTGCTGATTCTGTGTCTGCCGCTGAGTCAGCGGGTTGTTGCGGCCCAAAAAGCTATTTTGATTGTTGTTATTCTGCATTCGCACGGTGCTGCGGTTGAACAGGTCCTGGAGGTTCTGGTAAACATCCTGCGGGTCGGCGTTCTGGAGCTCGAAATAGCTCACCACCTCCCGCTTGCCCTTTTCGGCATCTAATGCCGCGACCATCTGCGCGATCTGAGGCATCAACGTCTTGGAAGCCGTCACGATGACCGAGGAGGTGCGCGGGTCCGCCACCGCGAGGACTTTGCCCAGCTTTTTCATGTGCTCGCTGGTATCCGTGCTGGTGTTTGCTCCGCCGCGGCCGCCGCCGCCGCCCCGAAAGAAGAATGGAACATTATTGTTCTGGTTGTTATTGGAGCTTGTCTCATCCGGAAAGAGTTGGCCAAGCTGGTCGACCAATTCGGAGGGATCGGCATTCGCCAGATGGAACACCTGAAGCTCTGTGACATCGCTTACCTGCTGGTCGATCTTCTCCAACATGTCTTCGATGGTGGTCAGCAAGTCCGCCGGGGCGCTGATCACCACTGAATTCGAGCGATCATCCGCTACCGCCACCACCTTGGGTGCGACCGCGCCGCGGCCCCCGCGAGTCGTGGCACCCGCGGCCTGCGCTATCATCGCCCGGAACCCGCCTCCGCCCGGACCACCACCGAAATTGGGGAAGTTGCCCTGGCCAGCCTGGGTCGAGCTTTGCTGGGCGAACAATTGGGTGATGAGATTGGCGGTATCTTTGGCATCGGCGTAGCGCAGCGCCCTGACCTTGATCGAGGACGCGCTCGCCATCGAGTTGTCGAGGGCGGCGACGATCTTGAGCATGCGCTTGATGTCCGTCTTGGTCGCAACCAGGATGAGCGTGTTGGCGCTTTCGTTGGCGGAGAGCGTCGCGCTGGTCGGCAGCAACTGCTCCAGGTTGGCGACCAACTGGCTGGCCGTCGCATAGCGCACCGGGATAATCTGGGTTTGCACCTCATCCGATTTTTCCACCTGGGCCGGGTCGCTGTTGACCACGATGTCCGTGTCGGCCGTTTTCACGCTGTCCAGCGCGACGATCGTCAGGATCCGGCCGCTGCGGGTGACGGCGTAACCGTTCTTTTTCAGGACCGAGCTAAGCAACTCGATGGCTTCATCTTTGGTCACCGGTTGCTTGCTCCACACCTCGACGGTGCCCTTTACCTCGCTCTGTTTATTGATAATAAATCCGGCGGCATCGCTCAAATAGTCCAGAACCAGGCTCAACGGAGCGCCGTGAAAGTTCATGCGCAGGCCGTCGACGCCGTATTCGCTGCTGATGGCAGGGGCGGAGTTCGTGGCGGGGGGCTGCGCTGCGGCCACCGGTTGGTCAGCGCTGGGCTGGTTGGTTCCGGTCGCAGGCACGACCGGGGTGGCGGGGCTCCCGGTTGACTGCGCCTGGGCGAGGCCGGCGAGGCCTATGAACAGGCTCACGAACAATAGGATGGTCTTGTATGATTTCATGGCAAATTACTCCTTTTCACGTCGCTGCATCATCTTCTTGATTATGTCGCTCTCGGCGCCCCCCGCCGGAGACTCGGTGTGCGCGGTGGCGCTCGCAGTGTCCGCGGACGGGGCGGGCTCAGCCGAGTGCTCCCAGGTGCCGTCTTCGCGCCGCCGCATTTGGGTGCCAACGCGTAACTCCAGGGTGTTGGTATTCAACAGTAACTTCACGGAGTCGGGTGAGATCGTCATGACCTTATAGCCGGCGATTGCGTCTTCGGGCTTTGCCACCTTTTTGTAATCCGAACTTGTGCCATCAAAAAAGGCAAAGACGCCCTTTTCGTAGCTCATGGTCCCGACTAGCGTGAAAGACTCGACGGTTTTTGGCCGGGCGGCGGCGACGGTCGATCGCGGCGAACGGTTCGGATCGAAAATGTTCCGATCCACGACCAGCCGGAACGCCGTGTAATCGAGGGCGGCCGCAGCGGCATTCGTGCCGGTCGAGTCGGATTGCCCAAAACCGTTGGTCTGGCTATTGCCGAAGGACGGCGTTCGCCGTTGGCGGCGAAGGCGGCGCGCGCGCGCGTCGGGTCCGGGATTGGCGGTCTGGTTCGTCTCGGCCACGGTGTTGGTCCCCGTTGCCTCCTCATCGGGGACGAGGTTCCCGGCCTGGGCAACGTCCGCGCCCACCAGGTCCTCGCTCGAGGTGATTCCATTGGTCTGCGCCAGGATGTTGGTCTCTTGCGCCTCAAGCTCGGAAACGCCGGCGAGGGTCGATAATAGGATCGCCAAAAAACATCGGTTCCATGGCCTGCGCAGCGCGGTACGCGGAACGGGTCGGATTCTGAAACCGGGATTGCTTTTGTCAGGTCTCATTTCTGCGGTGGATTGAGGAGCAGTCCGTTGAGCTGCAAGGCGAGTGCCAATTGCTGGCCGTCTTTATCACGCGCGCTGAGTTCCACCCCTTCCAGTCTCAGGGCCAGCGGCTCCCGCTCGGCACGGTAGAGAAACCGGCTCAGTCGGCTGATATCTCCGGTGGCATCCACGCGGCAGTCGTAGGTGATGTAATCGTCACTGTCGTGCTTCCACTGCGGAGTGATGGCATTGATCGTCACACCGGTGTCCTGCGCCCAGGAATCGATTGCCCGGAAGACTTGCTGTTCGGCCGCGGACATATTGTTCGTAAGGGCTTTGCGTTGCATGTCTTCCCAGTGGTTGCGCAGGCCGCGTTCGCGTTGCACCAGCATCCGGCCTCGGGCCAACTGGCTGCGCAGCTCACTTAACCTCCCCGCCCGCGCGTTCCACGTGTTCACCAGCGGCGCCCGGACGAATTGGTCGGCGGCAAAGAGCGCCACCGCTGTGACGGTGAGGATCACGAGCAGTTTTTGACGATTCTTAATTTCCATTCTTGCCTCCTTCGATCCAGGCAAAGCTGAAACTGAACTGGAGCGCGGGACTTTGTCCGCGCGTCGGGCCCAGATTAGCGTCCCGGATTTGCGGCAGCGCCCGCAGCTTTTGGAGTGTCTGAAGCAGAACTGGATAGTTTCGCGCGGTGCCCGTGCAGGTGACCGAACCTAAATCGCGAATTTCGACGGTTTTTGCCGTCACGCTGCCGTCATCGGGAAAGGCCTGGGTGACGCAACGAAGGATGCTCAACCCTTTGACCGTTTCGTCATACCACGGCCGGTATTGGTTGATTTGCTTATTAATGTCTTCGAGTTCGCCGACCTTGGCCGCCATGTTGGACCATTGAGATTCCAGTCGCCAGAGCTGGCATTGCTGGTAGAAAAACACTGCGCCCACCAACAAAGCGAGGGCGCCCGCCGTACTCAGACCCGCGCGAAGCTTGCCGGAGGAGTAACGCTCGGCCATCTGCTTCCAAGCGGCAACCCGTGGCGGCAAAAACTCGAAAACCGCCGTCGGCCCAGCCAACCGCCCGGCTGCGAGATTGAATGCCGGCCGCACCGCGGTGTCCGCCGGAACCTTGGCGCCGAATTGTCCCGCGGCATAGCGTGTGACCAGTTCCGTCTTCAGGCCCATCGCGTCCAGCCGCAGCTCCATTTCGTCGGTTAATTGCTGAGCCAGATCGGACGGGCCAAAGATCCGGATTGCCTTGACGGTCCCGATCAAGTCCGCGGGGAGCTGGCCGAGGGTAATCCGGGCCTCCCGCGCGACAATATCGGCACGGAGCAGGCAGTGGCTTCCTTCCAACTCCAGCGCGCCCTCGAGTGCGCGCAGGGCAGCAACACCGCCGCCTGCGGTGATTTGCAGGGCCACATGGCTCTCACGGATAGCCAAAGCCATAACCCCATGCGCCGGGTCGAGTCCGGGGGGCTGCAAAGCGGTAATTGCCAGTGTAAAACTCACCGGTTTCAACCGGGCCGCGCGCAACACCAGTACCAGGACCGCCACGTGATTCTTTTGAACTCCAACCAGCAGGGCATGTTGCCGGCCCGAGGCTCCCCGGCACCGGGAGGTGGCAACTTGCAGCGTGTTGATGTCGCAAGGAAATCCGCGTTCCGCTTCGATTTGCAGAAAACTGGCAATATCCTCCTCCGGCAGGTCCGGCACGGCGACGTGCGTGGTCAGGGCCCATTTCAACGGCAGTCCCACGACGCAGTAATGCTCCCGCACTCCGGCCGCGTCCAGGTGGTTCCGAATTTCGCGTCCAACCAGTTCCGGGTCGTTAGTGAGCGGGTCGAGCGAAAGCGAGACCGAGAAGGACTGCTGGGCCTGGAAGGCGCCGTCGACGCGCCGCAGCACCAGGCCTTCGAGTCGGCCGCCGTCCAGGGCGAGGCCCAGCACGGAAGTCAGCCGGGAACGTTTTGCTAAATTCAACTTGGCCAAATCAATCATCCGGTTCCCTTTCCTGACAACCATTTCTGGCGCGCGTCTTTGCCCAGAGCCCAGCCGAGCGGAGTCAAGTCCTGGCGATAAACGATCTGCGGCGTGCCATCGCTCGTATCGAAAACGAATTTAACCCGGCGATATCCGCGCCCGTGCGGACCCAGCGCAGCGATGTCCGCGGTAAACTGGTAGCTCTGGGTGGTCACGCAATCCCAGGACTCGAGCGCCTGGAGGTCAGTGGGAAAATTCTGAGCAAGCGCATCAAGGACCCACGAAATCGAGCCCAGGCTGGTGGGATTGTTTTGCCGATAGGTGACCAATTGTTGCGCGGCCGCCGCGTCCCCGTTAAGCAGGCACGCAAGGACGGCGGCGCTGGCAGTGTTCACGTTGACCCGGCCCTCAATGTAAGGCCGCCCGGCGGGCACGGTCGTGAGGTTGGTGCAGATCTGAGCAAACTCGGCCGACGTCATTCCGCTCCGGGCATAAAACTGCAGCGGACTGGCAAAAGGCACGGGCGGGCTGGTAGTAACCTGGTTGGTACCCCGGCCGCCACCGCCACCACCACCGACCGGTGGCCGGAATCGGGCTAGGACCTGGTTGGCCCGCGCGGCGCCCAAAGAGGTCCGCAACAGCGATTCCAGCGGGCCGTTGGCGTTGACGTTCGCAGGGTTGATCAGCACTTTCGCGGAGCCACTCGCATTGGTATTTGGCTCGCGGCTATAAACGGTGAAATACTCAAGAACGCCAGGATCGAGCATGCTGTTTTGGTTCTCATCGTTCTCGTTGAGATCGAGGACTCCGTTGCGATTGGCGTCCTCGCCGACCAGGATGTCCATACTCGCGCCGAAAACCATCCGCAGTTCATCCACGGTCTCGAACGGATCGCTTTTGCACTGATAAGACGGCTGTTGCATCGAGTAATAGGTAACGGTCGGCCCGCTGGCGTTGGTGTCCCGCCAGTCGAGGATGGCCTGGGTGAAATCGGTCGTCATGCGCGGCAACCAGACGATGGCGTTGCTGGGGGCGCTGTTCACGTTAAGCTTGGAGGCCTCGTCAACCAAACCGAAACAGAGTCTTCCCGGACCGACCGGGGCGTTGGTGTCGCGTCCGATCAACCAGAAATGGGCATCCCCGACCGGAATGGCCTCCCGCACATAGCCGCTCACGTCCGGGACGCAGCCATTCGAGCCGTTGACCTGCTGGAGGGTGAGGAGGTAGTTGATGTAGCGGGCGGCACCTTCGATCGCCTGGTCGGCTGCTTGCGCCGACACACGGTTATCAGAGGCGCGCAGCTCGAAATTCGTCGATTGAGCAAAGTAGAGTGCCAGCGTGACCAGGCCCAGGGCAATCCAAAGGACGATGATCAGCACCGAACCCCGCTGCTGGTGCGGCGGACCAAATCGCGGGATCAAGATGCGGCCGTGGAGTTTCATGGCGAGCTTCTGGCGACCTGGTTGGTGCGGGTGGCCGTCACCAACGGGACCAGCATTTCGAGCGGCGCTTTTTTCGAAGCGTCCTCCCCGAGATTCGCGACCAGTTGAATGCGAATGCGAACGGCCGTCGGCAGGTTGGTGTCCCCGGCGCTGGTATCCCAGCTATTACGCCACTGCGAGCCGTCAAAACAATCAAACTGAACCGTGTCCACATGGCTCAGGAGCGATTGGATGTCCGGAGTCTGGGTCATCGTGGCCAGCAGGTTGCGGTTGACGCAACGCACCAGGTCCATCCCGCTCTGGTTACGGTCGGTCGGCGCTTTGAGTTCATAGAGCACCTCTTGCACATCTCCCCAGGGAGCGGTATCGCCAATCATTCCGGTGGAGCTGAAGAAGTCGAGGCCCGCTCCACCGGCTTCGCCGCTCAAACCCATGCTGGTGCCCATGGCCTGCGCCCCGCATTTGAAGTCACCCGCGAGAAAACCGCGCGGGCCGACGACTCCCTTTAGGTCCTGCCGCAACCTGTTTAACGTGCGCTCCACGGGCAAACCCGCATCGATCGCGGCCGACGTGCGGTCGCGCAAGCGCACGGCCGTCGCGAAAACCGCGTTGATCGCCACCAGCACGATGGCGCAAATGGCCAGGGCCAGAAGGACCTCGACCAGGGTGAACGCGCCGGCCCAGCGCGGCGTTTCCCAACCCGTAGCGCAGACTTTCAGTCTGCTGTATCGCAGAGCTTTAGTCTGCGAGGCGGTGGAAGAGCTTCGGTGCCAGGCAACTTTCGTGCGCCGGCCGACTACAAGTCGGCGATACAGCAAACTGAAAGTCTGCGCTACGCGTCCGCAAATCCTGAGCTGCTGATGATCTGCCGGGACCAGAGGCGCAGTCCTGAACCCAAACCCAGCGAACGTTCGCGGTTGGATAGACTTCGAATTTCGGCCCGGGTTCATTACATCGAACTCCCCATTCCAGAGATCTGCGAGCTGTCCACGAGGGTGCTTAGCTTGACGGCGTACTCGCGGTTCTGCGCGGTAAAGGTCACCTCCACCGAAAGCTGGCGGAGCACGTTTTGGGCGGGGTCCTGGCTCCAGGGATCGCTACGCAAGGTCCAGCGGAACTGACGTTGCCCTTCGATGGTGGTGCCGCTCTGGAGCGACTGGCTCCAATTAGTCGTGATCAGGCTTTCGTTCAGGACACGCTGAGCGATGCGCGCAGCCTCGCCTTTGCGTTGAGCCACGGCTCCGGCGAGGCTGGCGATATGCAACCCCTCCATGGCCACCGGCACGACGATCGCCATGAACAACAGCGCCGCCAGCACCTCCGCCAGCGTGAACCCCTCGTGCTTATTTGTCAGTGCGCCGGATTTCATAACTCATCTTGTCTTGAGCCAGCGCTAACCAAAGCGAGACGCCATCCCGGCCGCTCAGTCGTACCATTTGGGGACTGGTCTCACTGATGTTGCCGTCGGGAAGAAACCGGATGGTAGGCAATGCGGAATGAGTGAGGTTCACGCGCGGAACACTCGCGGTGCTGTTGACCTGACTCCGGCTCAGCGTCATCGTCGCAGGGGCAACGACGGTTTGCCGGCTGACCTCGATCTTCAAGCCGCTATCCAAATCGAACTCCACCGCCCTTGCATCAACCGTCTCGTAGCTGGGTTCGGCATCCAACCCGATCACCCCATTCGCGGGATCCAACCAAAGGTCGATCGGAATCCCTTCTGACACTGCCCGGTTTTGGCCAATGTGCGTGAGTGCCAGCAGACGCCGGGCTTCTGAATCCAACGTGCGGCCTCGGAAAAAATTTGCCAGCGTCGGGGCGGTCAACGCCACGCCCATCGTGAGGATCGCCATGACGAGAATGAGCTCGATGAGGGTGAAAGCGGCGCTCGAATGCGGAATGCGGAGTGCGGAGTGCGGAGTAGCCGCTCCTGGCTCAGGTTGCACTGGGAAACAAGACTCGCGAAACTCGAAGGCCGAAGGCCGAAGGCCGAGAGAAACCCGAAATCCGAAATCCGAAGGCGCGCCGTGTACACAAGTGGTCCACTCCGCCTGGGCCTGAATTCGGCCTTCGGATCTCGGGTTTCTCTCGGCCTTCGGCCTTCGGATTTCGGGTTTAGCTTGCATCGTTCACCGCTTTTGGTTCTGCCAATTCCCAATCGGGGTTTGCGCGCCTGGCGAGCCTTGCGAGCTGATGTCATAAGAACTCGGGTTATGTTTGCCGGGGCATTCGTACAGGTAATCGTTACTCCAGGGATCCTTGGGGATGCTTTCCAAATACGGCCCATGCCAGCCGGTGACATCCCGCGGCTGCACCAGCAGGTCGTTGAACCCGTTCCGGCCCTTTGGGTAATAGCCGGTATCGACTTCAAAGGCATCGAGCGCGGTTTTAAAATTGGCAATTTGCGTCTGGGCGGCGGTGACACGCGCCTGCTCACTGCGCCCCATTACCTTGGGATAAACAATCGCGGCGAGGGTTGCCAGGATGACCAGGACCAGCAACATTTCCACCAACGTAAACCCTGGCTGGCGACGGCGGTTGATACGGTTTTCCTTAACGATTCCTGTTTTCATAGTTTAAGTTCGGCACACGTGCCAAATGCTCTTTTTCAACATGTTTAGTTTACCCAAAACATTTAAATTTTGAACCGCTGATGCCATGGGCTTTGTCATTTGATATACTCCTGCATGGTGAAGATCGGGAGAACCATGCTGATGAAAATGGTCCCGATGAAGGCGGCGATAAAAAACAGCAACAACGGCTCGGCGAACGCGACCGCCGTTTTCAGTTGCCGATCGAGATCCCCTTCGGTGACGTTGGCGATTCGGATGAGTTCCTGGTCCAACCGCCCGCTTTCCTCCGCCACGGCAATCATTTCCACCACCGAACTTGGAAACAGTCCCTTGCATTCCGCCAGGCTGGCGCCAAGGGGCCCGCCCTGCTGCACGCGTTCGATTGCCTGCGCGACGGCATCGACGAGAATCTGGTTGCCAATCGATTTGCGGGCCACATTCAGCGCTTGAACCAGCGGCACTCCCGCCCCTAACAGCGTTCCCAGCATCCGGGAGAACCGCGCCATCGCGAATTGCGCCAGCAGCGGACCGACAATCGGCGAGCGCAGGATTAATCCCTCCCAGATGCGCCGGCCCTTCTCCGAGGAGAACCAGTTGCGCACGAGCGCGCCCAGGATAACGACGCCCACCAACACGACCAGCCCATAGGAACGGAGCACGTGACTGGCCGCGAGCACGATCTGTGTGGGCAATGGCAGGGCGGCGCCGAGTCCCTTAAAAATCACCTGGAATTTGGGAATAAAAAAAGTCAGCAAAAACACGAGCACGGCGAGCGCCAGGAACAGCAGCACGCACGGGTAAAGCATCGCGGCCATCACTTTCGAGCGCAGATCCTTCTCCCGCGCCTGGAAGTCGGCGATTTGCGCCAGCACCAGGTCGAGAAAACCACCCGTCTCGCCCGCCTGCACCATGGCCGTGTAAACCCGCGGAAATGTGTCTGGAGACTTGCCCATGGCATCGGCCAGCGACATGCCGTCGACCACCAGGTCATAAATCTCTTTCCACTTGGCGTGCGCTGCGGGATTGGACGATTCCTTGTGCAGAATCACCAGGGCGCGGCTCAGCGGCACTCCCGCCGCGAGCAAACTCGACAGGAGCCGGGTGAAGTCTTCCAATGCCCGCGCCGAAACTTTATGGGCCTTCTTAAAAAATGAAATCGAACCCAGCGAACTCGGCAGCGCCACGGCCTTCCTGGCCGCGGCTCCGGCTTTTTCCGACAAACTCACCGGGCGCAGACCCAGGCCAGCCATTTGGGAGAAAGCCTCCGGCCGGCCGGGCGCTTCAAGCTGGCCTTCGGTGATGGCGCCGTCAGCCTGCAGGGCTTTGTATTGGAAAAGCGGCATGTGTGCGGAAAAAGGCTAGCGCCTGCCTGTAGCAACCACGACCGGGGCAGGTGGCTTCGCGTGGGCGTCGGCGGGTGGCGCCTTGGTCGCGGCGGCAACTTCCTTGGCAGTGGTGACACTGAGCACCTCTTCGACGGTGGTAATGCCCAAGCTGACCAACCGCCAACCGTCCTCGGCCAGCGTGCGCATCCCGCCGCGACGGGCCGCATCCCGGACCAGGTCGCTCGAGGCATGCTTAAGAATAAGCTCCCGGATTTCGTTATCCGTATCCATCCATTCAAAAATGGCATGCCGGCCCATAAATCCTGTCTGGCGGCATTCGCGGCAACCGACCGAGCGGTAAATGATCGTATCGGCGGGGATGCCCACTTGCGCCTTGAACGCGAGCGCGGCCGGCGACTGGTCCTCTTGTTTACAATGCACGCAGAGCACTCGCACCAGCCGCTGAGCCAGCACCGCTTCGAGTGACGAAGCCACCAGGTACGGCTCGACCCCCATGTCCACCAGACGCGTCAGAGCGCCCGGCGCGTCGTTTGTGTGCAGAGTTGAAAAAACCAAGTGGCCGGTCAAGGAGGCCTGCACCGCGATCTGAGCGGTTTCCTGATCGCGGATTTCGCCGATCAGAATAACATCCGGGTCGTGGCGCAGAATTGAGCGGAGCCCCCGCGCAAAGGTTAACCCCGCCTTTTCCGAGACCTGGATTTGGTTGACGCCTTTAAGCTGATACTCGACGGGGTCTTCAATCGTGATGATTTTCCGGTCGGCATCGTTGATCTCGTGGAGCGCGGTATAAAGCGTCGAGGTCTTGCCGCTGCCGGTGGGGCCGGTCACCAGAATGATCCCGTGCGGAAGCTGGAGCACACGGCGGAAGCCTTCCAGCTCCCGGGTGTTCATTCCCATCTGGCCCATGCCGCGCAGGGTCGAGTTCTGGCGCAGCAAACGCATCACCACCGCTTCACCGTGCAACATCGGGATCACCGAAACCCGGATGTCCACCTCGGCATCCTCGATCCGAATCTTGATCCGGCCGTCCTGCGGCAGGCGTTTCTCGGCGATGTTCAAATGGCTCAGGATTTTCACCCGCGACACAATCGCCGGCTGGAACCGCTTGATTTGTGCCGGAACCGGCACGTCCTGCAGCACACCGTCGATGCGGTACCGGATCCGCATCTCGTCTTCGAAGGGCTCGAGGTGAATATCAGAGGCGCGCAACTCGATGGCGTCGCGGAGGACCTGGTTGACGAACCGGATGATCGAGGCATCTTCGGCCGCGCTATCCAAATCCGTGTCATCCTCCGGGTGCTCATCGACCACCTGGAAAGCGCCCTCCTCACCGAGCGTGCCGATCGTGTCGGCCCCGACGCCCAGGTGCTTCTTCATCTCGCGCTGGATGACTTCGCTGGAAGCCAGGATGGGTTTGAGCGCCAGGCCGGTCATGCTCTTGAGAGCATCCAGGCCCTGAGTCGCGAACAGCCGGCTGGTGGCGACTTCCACCGTGCCGTTGACGCGTCGCAAGGGCAGCAATTCCTCTTTCAGCAAAATCCGCGCGGGAAAGAGTGACAGAAGCTGGCGGTCCGGCTGGATATCCTCCAGGCTGGTGTAGGTCAGATCGTATTCCCGAGCCAGCCACTGCAACACCTCTGGCTCCGTGGGCAACGATTGGCGTCCCGCGGATTGGCACTCGCGCGCCAAGGCCTCCGCATCCGCGGAAGACAGTTGCCGTCCCGCTACCATCTTGGCGAGCAAAGGTTTCAGTGCCGGGTCCTGATCGACAATTTCGCTCATATCAGAGGATGGTTTGGAAGCGAGACCATTAGCGGTGTGTTCGCAGGTTTAGGGCTCCCGGACCTCACGGCGCTTGCCTCACAGCAACCCGTTGAGCGTAGCAATCGCTTCCTGCCGGGAGGTGAGAACCTTGCGCAACTCGTCCTGGGCTTTTTCCAACTCGCTTTGTTTGGCTTTGCGGGAGGCGACGTATTTGTCCAGAGCAGCCTTGATCTCCGCTTTCGGTGCTTTGGCATCAATCGCCTTCTGGAGGGCTTCAGCCTCGGGACTGGGCGCCTGGCCGAAAGGACCTCGGCGCGGTTGGTCGCCAGCGGTCCCAGGAGTATTATTATTATTCCCGCCTCGGCGCGGACCACCAAACATCCCGCGGCCCATCCCAGACATCGACGCCATGCGGGCGTCCGTGACGGCTTGGACCAGCGGTTCCAAGGCTTTCCACTCGGCATCATCGGTGACCTCGAGTTGCTCTTTCGTCCGATCCATCATCCGTTGGCGGAACTGGGCGGGATCGAAATTTCCACGTCCAGGAGGTGGACCTCCGTTATCCTGCTGCGCCAGGCCTTTTGTATTCGCACCCAGGGAAAGGAGAACAGTCAGGCAGGCCATAACTAAACTTCGGTTGAATTTCATAGTTTCGTCAGTTTTGCGGTTTCGGTTTGTTGCGCAGCGTCCACACGCGAACCTGACCTGCGCACGTCAGCGTCTGCCCCTCCTGCAAGGGCCGTGCCAAGGAGCAAAGACCTCAAATTCAGCGATCTGAGTGCTTGGGACGCGCAGGAATTGCTCAGCGACGGGCTCCGGCCTGCGCAGATCTTGCGCGCCGCTGGAACTTAAGATTGATCGAGTCCGGAACAGCTACCGATGCCGAATAGGATCGGCGCCGACGTGCGGTCACTGGCGTTCGGCAGGAACCGGAAAGCACATCGCCGAGTCAGCGACCAGTGACACCCCTCGACCTAGACGGCCAATTTGCTCCCGACCTCCGGCGCCCCGAAAGGGGCAGCGACATACCAGCCCGGGGCAAGGCCGCCGAGGCCGGCGCCCCGGGGTAAAACCACCCACACCCAAACTCTCCTTTTTTCAAATTCGGGTTG
>JANXQE010000614.1 GCA_025356925.1 Limisphaerales bacterium
GCGCACGACAGCGAGTGCGCCGATGGCTGCGAGGAGTGCTGTTTGCGCCAGTTTTCCTCCGCGATTTTGCCGTGCGGGACCGACGTGGTCGGCACGAGGTCCATCTCGCATTTGGGGCACTTGCCGGGCTTATCCGACACGACGTCCGCATGGGCCGCCATCGGACAGGTGTAGAGCGTGGCTGGCATCGCATCTGAACTGGCGCGCGGTTGGGGGACCGGCGGCGCTTCCATCACGGGGATGAGCGTCATGTCGCACTTGGGGCACTTGCCCGGTTTATCCGAGCGCACATCGCTATGTTCGGGCATCGGGCAGGTGTAGTAGAGCAGCTTGCCGCCGGGCTGAAGCTTGTGCAGGGTCGCGGCAGATACCGGTACCAAAGTCATGCCGCAGATGGGGCATTTGCCCGGATGATCGTATTCGATGGAGACGTGCTCCGGCATGGGGCAGATGTATTTGACGGCTGTGTTTGTGGTGGCTGGAGTCATCCCGGGCATCCCCTCGCGACTCATGCCTGGCATTGCGTTGGTTTGTTGAGCAGCTTTCGATGCCACCTCAGCCGGCGATTGGGGCTTGAGCATTTTCTGGATGGCCTCGCGAAGCTGGCTTTCCGAATCGAGCATGAACTGGCCGGAGGTGACGATGCGCTCGCCATCCTTCAGGCCACTGAGAACCTGGTACATATCGTTTTCAGCCTGGGGCCCAAGCGTGACGGTGCGCGGTTCAAACTTACCCTCCTCCAGAGCGACAAAGACGGTATTCTTCTCGCCACTGCGCAAAATAGCCATGTCAGGCGCCAGCAGCACCGAAGGTTCCAGTTCGGAAACTACCTGAACAGTGGCGAACATGCCGGGCTTGAGGAAATAGCCGGGGTTGTGGAATTCCATGCGCACTCGCGCCGTGCGGGTCTTCTCGTCCACATTGGGGTAGATGTAGGTCACACGGCCGCGGAACTCGCGGTCGGGCAGGTAGGAGAGAGTGACGGTCACTTCCTGGCCCAGTTTGACGTAATCCAGGTCCTGTTCGTATATCTGGGCCTGCACCCACACCAGCCCCAAGTCGGCCAGGCGGTAAATCTTCATGCCCGGGTCCACCATCTGGCCCTCGACTACCATCTTGTCGATGATGAAACCGTCCTGAGGCGCCAGGATGCGCAAGGTCTTGCTCGGTTCGCCGCCGCGCTCCAGTTCAGCGATTTGCCCATCTGAAATGTCAAAAAATTTCAATTTGGTCCGCGCGCTGGCTTGGAGCGCTTTCGCTCCCGGGGTGTTAGTTCCCTGCCCGATCGCCAGCAGGTATTCCCTCTGGGCGCTGTAGAGCTCCGGCGAATAAATCTCGAACAGCGGGTCGCCCTTCATTACCAACTGGCCGGTGGCGTTCACGTAGAGCTTTTCAATCCAGCCTTTGAATTTGGTGGTGACGTCCGCCAGTGTCGTCTCGTTGTAATCAATAACGCCGACGGTGCGAATCACGCGGCGCAATGGTCCGCGCGTGACCACGGCAGTGCGAATGCCCATATTCTGTGTAGTCACCGGGTCGATGGCGATTTGCTGCGATTCGGCGGCGGCTGCCTCGTCTTCGTACACGGGCACCATATCCATGCCCATGCTGTCCTTGCCCGGCCCCGGCTTCACTTCGCCCGGGCTCATCGTGGATTTGTAATACTTGATCTTCCGCTCGCCGGAGGGGGCAGTTGAACCGCTCTTGGCGGTCCCGGACTGTTTGCGGATGGGCGTGAGTTTCATGCCGCAAATCGGGCAGTTGCCCGGCTTGTCCTGGACGACCTGCGGGTGCATACCGCAGGTGTAAAGGGTTTTGCCCGCCTCTTCGGCGTGAGTGGGGCTGGTGCCGGTAAATATCAGGCCAGTGCTTCCAGCAAGCGCCAGGACAAGCGCGAAGAGGAGTGAGAACTTTGTGCGTTTATTTCCAACTTTCATATTTGAATTTGTTTCGATTTCGAAAATTTGGTTTTCGGATTTTCCTCGGGTCACATACCGCCGCTCGTTTTTCTTGGGGCCGGGGAAGCGCTCCGGCTCATGCCGGCGCTGGCGGAACCCATCGAGCCGCCAGCCGGCGGCATGCCTTGAACGATCAAAGACAATTCCGCAAGGACCACTTCCCGCTGCGTGCTCGCCTCCACCTGGTCCAACTGGAAGCCGAGCAGGGTACGCTCGGAGTCGGTCAGGTTGAAAAAATCGATCTGGCCGGCGAGGTAACCGGAGCGGGCTACTTCGAGCGACTGCCGCGCTTTGGGCAAAAGCTGGTCGTTGAGGAGCGCCAAATTCCGGCTCGCCTCTCGATACAGGTACGACCGCGCGGCCCAATCCGCCGCCAGCGCGATTTGCTCGCCAGACAATTGCGCTTGCGCCGATCGCTTGTTGGCCTGGGCCTCGGCAATTTGCGCCGCGATCTTATCACGCCAAATCGGGAGGGAGACGGTGCCGGGACCGCCGGGCAGGCGATAGAGTGTCGGGTTCATTTTCACATCGGCCATGAAACCCAGGCTGAAGTCAGGCAGGCGCGCCTTACGGGCAAGTATAATCGAGGCTTCGGCGGCGCGAACATCGGCTTCGATGGCCTGGAGCCGTTTATTGTGCGCCATCGCCGTCTCGAACAGTTTGTCGGCGGTGAGGTCCAACGGTGTGGATTCAAAGCTTTGCGGTATCGGCGGCGCGGGGTCTTCGGCTTTCAGGCCCAGTGCTGTTTTAAACTGAGCCACCAGCGGATTGCGCGAATCCTCGAGGTTGGCAATTTCGGTGCGCAACCGGTCCTGCTCGATTTGAGCGCGCAGCACGTCTTGCAAGGTCACCTTGCCGACCTCATTCTGGGCTCGAGCGAGCTTCTCCAGGCCTGCTAGCAGGCCAAGCGTCTCCTGGTTGACGCGGATTTTTTCCGCCAAAAAGTAAAGCTGGTAATACGCGCGCTTGACCTCGAACGCGCTTTCCAGAACGGCGGATTCAAACGCGAAGTATTTGCCTTGGCTTTGGACCGAGGCGATTTGCGCCCCAACCCGGAGTTTGTCCGGCCAAGGGATGGTGCCCATTAGCCCGGGCATGATCGAGGTGACAATACTCTGGATGTCCATCTGGAAGGTGAACTGCGGGTCGGGAAACGACCGGGCTTGAGTGATGCGCTCGATGGACGCGGCCCAATCATAGTAGGCAACTTCGACCTTCGGCTGGTTCAACAAGGCATAGGTGAGAAAATTGCTGAGACTGGAATTGGCCGCCAGCACAGGCAGGGCCGGTCTTTCACCCTGAGGTCGATAGTCGGCAGCGACGATTTGGGCCTGGCGCCGGGCTTCCTTTTCGCCTTTGGTCGGGACCCCTTTGCAGCCTGCCAGCAGCAAGCTCAGGGCCGTGACGGCCACCACGGCTGAATTGCGCATCAGTTTCACGCTAATCATAAAGTTCGAACTCGATAGTTTGCATCATCTCCCACTGTTACGCCGCAGAGTGCGCTATCCCTCTCAGAATCTACAAGAAGAATTGCAGGCAAGAACAAGCAGAGCGCAGACGATTTACTAATGGTGTGCATGCGGGGTGGTTTTCGGCAACAGGTCGACGTCAATTCTCGGGTTGTTCGTGCGCCGCGTGGGAGTCGTTGCCGAACCAAGCGCCCCAATTAGGAGGTTTCCGACCCGGATCGTAAAAACCCAGTCGGTTCCGACCAGAAACAGAGTACAGCGATTGCGGGTCGTGTTTTTCACATTCGATTCATGGGGGACAGCCGGCTGCTATTGGGTCGGCGGCTTGGGGCGGAGCAGGTCGAAAATGGCGCGCACTTCGCGACGGGTTTCCCAATGGCGGGTCCAATCCTCGGGGTTCTTCTGAAAAGTCTCCAAACAAAGCGGACAGCACAAGTTCACCATGCCTTCGCCGTATTTAAGCCGCGTGTGAGCGCTCGAGCCCGCGAGGGATTTCCCACAGACAGCGCAGCTTTCTGCGCCGCGGTCAATTTGGCTCGCCAGGACATCATCAATGCTCATAAAAACTGGTCCCCTCAGTGCTGTGGCGCATAAGGCGCTTGAACATAAATGTGATGCGCCACCGGCTGGCCGGCCACCGTGTGATAGTGCACTCGGACCGGTACGCCCGGCTCCACTTCGTCTGCGTGGATGGGAATGCCGTTCTTCCAAAACTTGGTGGTGTTCTCGTAGGCAAAGACAATGGGTTGGGAGGGCTTAAGCGGAGCCAGGATGAGGCGGTGGTTCTGCAGTTCGATGGACTGGACGGTGCCGTCAAAAACCAGGCCATGCACTGGGCCGGGGTAGCTGCGGGCAGCGCACCCGGTCCAGAGCAGACTCACCAGAAACCAGACTGGCGAGCATTGCGGAAAAACCTTCCGTTTGACTTCGCGGTTCATGGAGTTGAGAACACGTTTTGCAGGCTACTTGAGTGGCGCGACCTCGAACTTTTGGCCCATGCCTTTGGTCGCCACATCAGTGGTGCCTTTGGTCGAGCAGCAGGCGAGGTTTTCCGAGCCGCAACCGCTGCATTTGTGGGTGGCGACGGCGTGCTTGGCTTTGCCGGTGCCCGCGACGGCCCAGTCCACGCCGCACCCGTTACAGAGATGCTGCGCAACTAGCTTGGTTCTTTTGCCCATGAGGGTCTTGACGCCTGAGCCCTTGGGGTTTGTATCAACCTGCGCAACCCACGTGTCTTTGCATTTGGGACAGGCCATGGAAGGAACGTTGGCGGCAACGGGGGCTGTTCTGGCGCTGCGTTCGTCCAACTGTTGGCGAAGTTTGGGCGAAGCCGTAATGCCATCATCGCCCGTGGGTTTGTATTGGGCTTGCGCCGACGAGGCGACAAGTGCCAGTGCGAGGCCCGCCAGGGCCGCGACCAGCATGTTGTTCATTTTTTTCATATTTTACCTTTCTCTTGTTGCTTACAGTAATGACGAGGTGCGCTCCTTGGTTTTGGCGGTATCAGCTTCTTTCCCGGATTTCGTCTCGGGTATCCAGATGGTCACCGTTTGAGTGGCGTTATTTGGCTCGGGCAGTTGAATTACGCGTGCGACACCCTCTTTGCTTGTCGAATTCTGACCAGCGATAACGGTTCCGGCACCAGCGGCGAAAGCGAAGGTTGCGATCGCGAGCCGGGCGAGTTTATTGATTCGTGTGCTTTTCATTTTTTTCAACTTTCTTTTGTGCGTTTTGGTTGCGGTTACTTGATTGGTGCAACTTCAATGGATTTGTCCGCTGGTTCAGCCGTGTAGCCCCTCGCGAGTTCCGGAAACGCTTCCTTCATCCTTGGACTTGCGGCCAACGCGCGGTTCCGGAGCACTTTGGCGAGTTCACTCTCGCCAGCGCTGGATTTTGCGGACGCAGCAGTCGTCAACTGCTCGCCGCGGGCTAGCTCGGGAAACTCTTCCCGCATCCGCGGGCTGGCGGCCAGAGCGCTGTTCTTTTTGATCTTCGAGAGAGCTCTTTCGTAAGCGCTCGTGGTTTCCTTTCGTGGTGACTCCTGCCTTGTCAGCCACGGGAATTGCTCCTTCGCGCGTGGACTGGCAGCGACGGCGCGGTTGGACAAATCCGCCGGTGAAAAGTCCACCGCCCGGAGGTTTTGGTTTGCAGTGAGGGCGGCGGCAGCGACCGCGCCCAACATGAGTGTCTTTGTCATTTTCATATTCGAATCTTTCATTTGATATTGTTGCGGACGATGTTCTCGCCCTTCTGTTTCTTACTACGCCGGAGAGACGCGAATCCCCTTTAACATCCTTTGCCAAAAACTAACTGTTTTTTGTCCACACTCGAACAAGCTGTCTCAAATCCAGCCGCCTCAACGCGTCGATGTGTCCTCGCGAAACGAGACCGGTGCCTCCGAGCAGCAGACGGTGTCATCGTTCGTTTTCAGGTTCGTTTTCCGCCGTTCCTTAGCGCCTGAAGGAGGATTTCG
>JANXQE010000616.1 GCA_025356925.1 Limisphaerales bacterium
CGCGCGGCGGCCGATGCCAACCTCCAACCTCAGCCAACGAAATTATGAGCTCGAAAATCCTGTTTGTTGACGACGAACCAAATGTGCTCGAGGCCTACCAACGAAACCTGCGGAAGCGGTTCGTAATCGAGACCGCGACCAGCGGTGAACTCGGCTTGGGCCTCATCTCCCAGCGGGGTCCCTACGCCGTGGTCGTGGCCGATATGCAAATGCCGGCCATGAATGGGGTTGAATTCCTTATCCAGGCTCAGCGGCGCGCCCCCGATTCCGTCCGCCTCATGCTCACCGGCAACGCCGACCAGCAGACCGCCGTCGAGGCCGTCAATCAGGGGCACGTGTACCAATTTCTCAACAAACCCTGTCCGCCTGACCTGCTCGCTCAGGCACTGGACGGCGCGATACGCCAATACCAATTAATCACTGCCGAACGGGAACTGCTTGAAAAGACTCTCAACGGCAGCATCAATATGCTCACCGGAATCCTCGCCTCGGCTGAGCCCCATTCCTTCGGCCGCGGCGAACGCTTGCGTGATTACATGCGTGCCTTCGCGAGCTCGCTCAACATGACGCAAACCTGGGAACTGGAGCTGGCTGCAATGCTTTCCCAAATTGGTTACGTCACTGTCCCTCCGAAAGTGCTTGAAAAAAAGCGCCTGGGGCATGGGATCACTGCCGCCGAAGAAAACGTGCTCGCCCGCATTCCCGAAATCGGCGCCCGTTTGCTCGCCAACATCCCCCGTCTGGAGGCTGTCGCCAGAATTGTGCTCTATCAAAACAAGAACTACGACGGATCGGGTTTTCCGTCGGATTCCGTCGCGGCGGACGAAATTCCAATTGGGTCTCGAATTCTCAGGATCCTGTCGGATCTGGCCGAATTGGAAGCGAGCGGTTTGGCCACGTCCAAAGCCTTGGAACGGATGCAAACCCGGTCTGGGTGCTACGATCCCCAGGTGCTGGATAGCACGTTCGCGTGTTTCGATGTTTATCTGTCCGCGCCAACCTTCGCCAAGGTCAGCAGCAAGTCGATTACTCTTAAAGAACTGCGCATTGGACAAACTCTTACTTCCAACGTCGAAACGAATGACGGCGTTTTGATCGTCTGTGCCCGCACCAAAGTCTCACAGATGACTCTCGAAAAACTTAGAAATTTCGACCAAATCCAAGGCATCAGACAACCGATCCACGTCGAAAGCGACCTCTAGCCGACGAACCAGTCATCCACTGGTGTGGCCAACCCCACCAGATACTCATCGCCGATGGGAATCCTGGATGCGTACTCCATCCGCTCCGAGCGCAGGCCCTCTCAATCCAGCAAGCCAACGGCCGTTGGCCCCGTCGCCATACCACACCGGGCGCGCAGGATAACATCGATCTCGCTGATTTGAACCGGCAGCGGTTCATCGACCGGAAGCGCATCGCCCAACACGTCAGGAGCCAAACCTTTCAAATCTGTAATGGCACCGAAAGCTTCGTGTCATTGTGATGTGGTCTATTGATTCAGATAAAGCGACAACAACGGTGGACAAAGAACAACAAAACAACACACGCAGATTTATGAAAAACATATTTCACACAATAGGTAACCGGGTGGCGGCCATCGCCCTGGGTGGGGCCGTAGTCTTGGCGGGATCGGCCCTCGCTTTTACCCAGAAACCCAAAGCCGAACCATTCGCCCCCCCGCCGGTGGACGAAAGCCCGCTGCCGCGTGAGCTTGGCGGACACAATAGTTTTGCGCCAGTGGTCAAAAAAGTGTCGCCCGCTGTGGTGAGGGTTTTCACCACAACCAAGCTCCACAATACCGCCTTCAACGGCGCCCCTGACGGCATGGACGATCTCTTTCGCCGCTTTTTTGGCGAGCAGTCCCCGGGACGTGGTTCCCGGCATGACTTTGGCGTGCCTCGCCAGCAGGGAATAGGGTCAGGGGTCATCACGACCAAGGACGGTTACATCCTGACCAATAACCATGTCGTGGACGGCGCAGATGAGGTTAAAGTAGCGCTCCAGGACGGCCGCGAGTTTACCGCGAAAGTAATCGGGCGCGATCCCAAGACCGATATCGCGGTCATCAAAATCGAGGCGAAGGATCTTCCGGCCGTCGTGATGGCCAACAGCGATAAGGTCGAGGTAGGCGATGTCGTCCTGGCGGTTGGAAATCCGTTCGGCATAGGTCAAACCGTTACCACCGGCATCGTGAGCGCTACGGGCCGTGGCGGCGCAATGGGACTGGATTACGAGGATTTCATCCAAACCGATGCGGCGATTAACCCGGGAAACTCCGGTGGCGCCTTGGTGGATGCGGAGGGCCGATTAGTCGGCATTAACACCGCCATTCTCAGTCGCAGCGGTGGCAACCAGGGCATCGGGTTTGCGATCCCGGTTAATCTGGCCCGGGATGTCATGGGCAGTCTGGTAACAGACGGCCACGTCACCCGGGGCTACCTTGGAGTCAAGATTCAGGATATGACCCCGGCGTTGGCCAAAGAATTCAAGCTCAAAGACAGCCAGGGCGCATTGGTGGGGGACGTCATGCCCAAGAGCCCCGCGGAAAAATCAGGCATCGAGAGCGGTGACTTGATTCTCGAGTTCAACGGCAAGAAAGTCAGCGACAGCCGCCACCTTAAACTCGAAGTCGCTCGAGTCCAACCGGGGGAGTCTGTGCCGGTGAAGATCCTGCGCGATGGTGAGACCAAAACTCTGGCGGTGACGGTCAAGGAACTGCCAGGCACCGAACAGCTCGCCAAGAACGACAAAGGACATGATGGAGATACCGGCACGCTGAATGGCGTCGCCGTAGGCGAGCTCGATAGCAACGTCCGCCAGCAGTTTGAGCTTCCCAACACCGTCAAAGGCGCTGTGGTGACCGAAGTGGATCCCGACTCGGCAGCCGCCGAAGCCGGGCTAAAACCGGGCGATGTGATTCAGGAAATCAATCGTAAGCCCGTCAAGACCGCTCACGAGGCCGTGCAGATGACCGAGAAGGCCACCGACAAAACCACCCTATTGCGCATTTGGCGCGACGGCGGCAGCCATTACGTCGTCGTGGACGAGAGTAACGCCGGCTGATTTACCCGCTTCAGTGCCTGCAACCGCCCTCCCGCGACCGAGCACTCCGGCGCGGGAGGGTCCTTTTCTCTTAGCGCAGACTTTGATTCTGCTGGCGTCCGGGAGGACCGACCGGCCTGCCCTTGCTCCGCGCTCGCCGATAGCAAACCGGCAGCACAGCGGCCTGGAAGCCCGCGCTGCACCCGGGTAGTACGTCGCCACCGATAATGCCCTGTGCACTTGAGGCGGTTTTGTCCATCATGAACCCGATGCGAATCCTGGTAGTCGAGGACGATAAGAAGATCGCTTCCTTTGTGGTCAATGGACTGAAGCAAAGCGGCTTCGCGGTCGATCACGCCGTGGATGGTGAAGATGGGCTCATCCAGGCGCAAACGATTGCTTACGATGCCGCGGTGGTTGACCTGATGCTGCCGAAACTTGACGGTCTCAAGCTGATTCAACAACTCCGGGCCCAGGGGAAGCCCATGCCCATACTCATTCTTAGCGCCAAGGCCTCG
>JANXQE010000654.1 GCA_025356925.1 Limisphaerales bacterium
CCTAAAGGAGCACCCGCAAAGCAGGTGTTGGCCTGGTGGTTGTGCCAGCATACGACCGCGCGGCGGCGCTGGGTGAGTGAGCGGCTGGCGATGGGCGACGTATCCCGGGTGACGCAAGCGATTCGCCGGTGAAACGCAACCGTCACCCCGAACTGGCCAGGATGAAAAAGCGTTTGGAACAGCAATACGGAGGCGATAGATGAGACTATTTCTCAATTCCGGGACCGACCCTTATTCTTGTTTCTTGTTCCGGAACTGTAACCCATCACCCCGGTTTGTTTGTTACCTATCACTCCGGTTCGAACCCTCGCCAGAGAGCCTGATTTCGTGGCTAGCGGCCACAGGTTTAATTATCTCGGCCCTTGTATTATTGAACCTGTTGCGACACCATTCGCGTCCAGAGAGCAATTCTTATGAGCATTTTCCTCGGAGCGGTTATCGGCTTTGTGGCTTGGTTTCTGGTACGGTACCTGGTAGCGGGTTTTTATACCATCAATCAGAACGAACGGGCGGTGAAAACCAGTTTCGGACGCGCCGAGCGGATTGGCACCTCGACCACGTTGCAGAATCCAATATCCGATTCGCTGCTGCCTGAGGAAAAAGACCGTTACGCCTATCCGCAGGTGCGGGTCATCCCTCCTGGCGGTCCTTACTTCAAATGGCCTTGGGAGAGAATACACAAAGTGTCCATCGCGACGCAGACTGTGAACATGGCCTATGATCCGGAAACGCCCGAGGCCAATCAAGGCGGCCGAGTTCTGGAAGCCGTCACGAAGGATCAGCTCAACACGGGCCTTACCGGCCAAATCCGGTACCGGGTTTCTGAAAAAAACCTCTATGCTTACCTGTTCGCAGTGAAACGCCCCATCGTGCATGTAATGGGATATTTCGCCTCGGTATTGCGCGAGCGAATCGCGAATTTCGAAGCCCCTCCGCCCGTCTTGCCGGCGGAGCATTCGGAGCTGCCAATCCCGACACCGGAGGTGGCGACCGCAGCCATTGGGATTTCTATCAATGATCTCAGAAAAAACCTCCGCGACCTCAATGAACACATGGACCGCGAGTGCAAGTCGTCGGAAGCTCGATATGGCATCGCGCTGGATGCTTCCCTCATAACCGGGATCGATCCTCCCGGCGAAGTCGAATCGGCACTTGCCGCCATTAATACCGCATATAATCAAGTATCCTCCGATATCAGCCTGGCCCAGGCTTCGGCGGACCAGAAACTCGTGCAGTCCAAGACGGCAGTGGAGATCGAAACGCTCCGAGCCCAGGCGGAGGTCGAACCCCTTAAAGCCGTCGCCGACCAACTCCGCGAGTTGAGAAAAAACGGCCCTGACGCGCTGACGGCCTACGTGCGCAATGTGCGCCTGAAACTGTTCAGCGATGCCCGCCGCGCCATCCTGGAGGTGCCCCATGACTAGATTTTTCATCGCCGCGTTCGTCATGTTTTTCGGCCCGTTTATTTTGGGCCCAATCATCGCCGCGCTGTGCCGGTCTTTCGGGTTTTATACCGTGGTGGAGGAGCGGCAATGCAAAGTTTATATTCTCTTTGGAAAGGTCGCGCTGATACTGAATGAACCCGGCCTTCACCTGTTGTGGTTAAAACTGGGCTGGAAGGCGCCCCTGGTAAACTGGATCGGTCGCTGCCATGTCCTCGACCTGCGCTTGGATCAGGAATATCTGCGCAGTCAACCGGTCAACTCGGAGGAGGGCGCGCCGATGGGCATCGGAATTTGGTATGAAATGTTTGTCAGTGATCCGGTGTCGTACCTGTTCAAGAACGCCGACCCGCGCGGTTCACTCGCCGCCAACGTCAGCAACTCAACCGTCCGCTGCCTCAGCAATCTGAAACTCGGCAACATGCTGGAGAATCGCCACGCCATGAGCTTGACCGTGCGCGAGGAAGTCTCCCCAAAGTCGCATGAATGGGGTTATCAGCTCGGCTCGGTTTATATCCGCAAAGTCCATTTTCGCGACGCCAACATGATCAAGCAGATCGAGGAAAAAGTGGTCAACCGTCTGCGGCAAGTTACCTCCGCCATCAAGCAGGACGGCGCCAATCAGGTGAGCATTATCACCAGCACCGCCGAACGCAAAGCCGCTATCGAATTTGCCAAAGCCGCCGCCATGCGTCCGCGCATCGTTGGCGCCGGCCTTCAGGAAATTGCCCGCGACCCCGAGATCTCGCGCGCCATGTTCGACATCCTCGAAGCGCAAAAAATCCTGGAAGGCGAGGCGGACATCACCCTCGTCCCGCGTGGAAACGAATTGCTCAAGCAGTTGGCTGCTGTTGACCCGGGAAAGACAAGCCCGACGCCTCCGGCGGTAAGTGGATAGCTGCCAAAGGCTATCACGTCTTTCACGATCTTCCCGGGGATCTACTGCCGGATCAACCGGAAAAACAAGTTGCCGGCGGGGGCCAACATCTGGATAAAGTTGTTGTTGGTCCCATCAGCGGAAATGCTGCTGAACGGCAACTGGGTGAGAAGAGCCCCTCTGGATGCAACCGATGTCCAATTGCTGCCGCTCAGGTCGGGACTTTGCTGCAAGGTCCACGGCGTGGAGGGATAGGGCCAGGAAACGGTCAGAATATTTCCCGGCCGGCGGAAGGTCAGTCCGGGTACCGGTACGGGATTGGCCGGCGACTTGCTCGGGTTCGTCACCCGGCCCAGGAAAAGCAGATTCCCGGTCTGGGTATCCCGAATCAAAAAGACAAACGGATGATCAGCCCGAAAGGGTGGCGGCCCCGGACTGAAGCCGCTGGTGGTAGCTCCGCCCACAGTCGCCGCCGCGGCTTCAGTCCCTGCCTCGTCAACCTGGACCCAGGCTTTGTGCAAGACGAAACTGAGGAAAAGGTCATTCATCCCGTCCATGCCGGAAAAGTCCGCCAAGCCCGGCGTGAAGGCATCCGGCATGCCCATTTGAGATAGAGTGGTTGTGAGGTTAAAGGAGGAGTCGTTGGTGAACCTGGGCAGGAAGATTTCGACTTCTTCCGGGTACATGCGCGCCAGCACGTTCGAAACAAAGCCGGGAGAAAGCTGCTGCTCCAGTTGCGCCAGCCCATCGATTCGCGTGGGGAGCAGGAGCACCATCGAAAGCTGGTTGCTGCCGTAGGGCAGTTCGAGCGCCTGGAAATCAGCCGTTTGCATGTAGTTGAAGGCCCGCCCATGCTGCGCCGGATACAAATCAACCAGCGGCTGATGCATCAGCGGCACTTCGACCTGATTGGTGCTGGAAACGTAGAATGGCTGGATGGAAGTGTTTGTTTCCGCAAAGGCGTAAGTCCAGGAGCCGTTGAAATAAATGGCGTTCGCCAGAACCACCCGGGTCCGGGAATTGATGTCGCCGGGCGGGACGATATTCTGGATTTTATGCTTCGTTTTCTGGGCAACCCAGTCGTTGATGGCCTGCGCGACGGCCGCTGGGTTCGCAGTGAAGTCAGCCTGGTTGACCCCGGCCTGGTACTGATTGCTCGCAGTTTCCAGAAACGCAGGCAGGAAAGGAAAGCCGACCTGGGTCCACAATGCGTTGGCAATGTTTAGCTGGATGGCGTTGGTCTGCTGGTCAGACTCAATTTCATTCTGCAATTGCCCGAACGTCGACGCGAACTGTTCTTGATTCGTGTCAAACCCGAAGATCTGAGACATTTGGACCGCGGTATTGCTGCGAGCACCCGCGTACGTCATCGCCATACATGCCGAGATACTGTGCGGTGAAAAGAAAATATTCCCCGAATTCGTAGAAAGCTGCGCGTAAAGATTCAGCGCGAAGACCGTGTTGCCCGCCACGAGGTCCTGAACTTGCGCTGCCAACGAGATCGGGCGCAATGCGGCACAGGCGCTCACAATGACTAAAAGAGTTTGTAAAATAGTGCGCCTTCGTTGCAGTGGGCACCATGACAGCCTCATGTCCCGCTTGGTCCAATTGGTGATGTCGCCCTTCCGCAATTCGGTATTCATATTCCTGAACCTTTTCGGTCGGGAGCCTCTTGCCGGCTCAACCACGAACAGTATAACCCGCATCGCACGATGTGACAATGATAAACTCTCATTGTATTCTGTTTTGTTGTTGGATGGGCTTATTGCAGACTTTTGCGGTACAGAACGAGAAAGAAAAGAAAAAGGAAAAAGGGTCAAGCCGGTCCCTTGACAAGCCCCACAAGGTCTGGTGAATGTGCGTTCCATGCCGCGCCAACTGCGCATCCGGTACCCCGGCGCGATGTAGCATCCTCCTTAGCCTAAAGCTACGGAGGGACAAGCGTCATGAGCCGAGGCCATC
>JANXQE010000681.1 GCA_025356925.1 Limisphaerales bacterium
GCGTCTTTACCGACGATCGACTGGAACGCGATGCCGCCAAAAGTTTTGTGAAATCGCTGCTTCGACCGCAGGACCGCATCGATCTCATGGCCTTCTCCGACAACGTGAACGAGGTAGTCGCCTTTACCAACGATCCTAACATTCAGGATCTCTACTATTTCGGCGCGAACTACAACACCAACACTGTCGAGAACTTCCTTGAGCTTTCCCAGGACCCGCGCACGCCGGGTTTGTTTTATGGCATTGACGCTCCCGAGTTTGCCACCCATGCGGGTGGCCAAATCGTTTCCATCACCGGAGCGACCAACATCAACGCCTTTTACATGCGGGTGAACTACCTCACACCTCGTTCCACTCACACGTACGCCGCGTCAGCGGCCACCATTCCTCCCGATCACACCGGGTTTTATCGAACGCCGCTCATGACCACCGATGGTTACTTGATTGCCTCTCATACCCCCTACGCTCTGGCCGAAAGCGGGGGTGGCTCTACGGCCTTTCCCTTTACACGCTACGATTTCCGCTTGAAACTTCTCCAGTTCGCCAATGGCTTTTATGCTCCGGGTACCCCATTAACAGCTGGCCTGACCAATCGGGCCGTGTACTGGGACCCTGACTCGCTGGTGACCCAAACAAACCTCCTCTGGGAATTTGACCCGGCCGAAGTTGTCGCCCGGGTACGCCCTGCCCCCTTTGAAATGCCGCTCGCCGGCCCCGAGTTGGCCGCCTTCGCCCAGGCTGGTGTCGATGTCGCGACGTTTCAGGATTACCTCCGAACCCACGAACTCGCTTTGATCGTCAGTCGCGACGTCACGACTCGTGATCACGCCGACCATCTCCAACCCTTTAACTTGCGCATCGCCGGCACTTCCCACCAAACCATCGGCGCCCCGGGTAAAATCTACGACATCGCCTGGCTGCAGCTCTTTCAAGCCGATCAATTGCGCAGCCTCAATTATGGTAACCCGGCTACCCCGCGCGCCGGCCGCCGTGTCATTGCGCAGCACCTGCACGAGCCGGCCGTCGATAATCCGGCACTCCCTGCCGCCCCGCTGGCCAGCACCCACCTCGAATCCGACGGCTCCTCCGCCTCCCTGGTTCCGGCGCGCCGCGCCATGTCCTGGCAGCTAACCGATACCAACGGAACCGGCGTCGTTCGCGAGCGTTACTGGCTGACCTTCGCGGCAGGCGAAATCCGCGCCTGCACCAGTTGTCACGGCATCAACCAGACCGACCAGGCACAACATCCCACTCCGACCAACACTCCCCTCGCTCTCATCAGCCTCCTGACCTATTGGAGGACAAACGTCGCCGCGATCCAGGCCAGCCTCAGCGGCAGCCCCGGCACGAACTACCTCCAAATCAGCTTCACCCGGCGACCCGCAGAATCCGGCGTCACCTATCACATCCAGGATTCGCCTGATTTGAAGTCCTGGTCAGACATTGCCACCTATTCCGGCTCGAACGTCGTCTTAACGGCGCAGGCTAAGGAAATCTCGCGTCTTGGGGCTCCCACCGAAACCATCACTGTGCGCGATGCCTCCAATCCCCAATCCAACTCCGCCCACTTCGTCCGCCTGAACGTCACCCGCCCCTAACCGAGATACCGAAAGGACGACTTCCAGGAGTCCCTGACTCCACTTACCCTCTCCCGCAGGGAGCCGAAACTGTGATCATCGACTCGACCATGCGGGAATAGCGCCGGCTACGCCGACTGACCGCCGCCGGTTCTCCCTCTCAGATGGGGAGAAGGCTGGGGTGAGGGGGAATTTCCGCAGACACCTGCATCAAGGCCGAGAATTCTGCCATCATCTCCCGATTTTCGGACTTCCCGCGTGCCGTCGGCTCCGGCACTTCCGTGCGTTTCGTATTTCCCGTGGTCACCATTTCCCGCTTCAAAATAATAACATGTAATTGACAAACATAGGCTTTTGGTGCGATTCAATCACGGGATCCAGAGGGAACCCCACACCGATGGAGATGCAATAACCGCTCAAACCAAAACCTCCGACGTTATGAAAAATTTAACCATTGGACTGTTACTGCTCGCCACCGTCGTCTGCGGCAGTCTGTACCTTTACCAAACACACAAGGCCACCC